>CACYBZ010000403.1 GCA_902772795.1 uncultured Ruminococcus sp.
AGAGTCTCCCCTGAAAGGGGAGATGTCAGCCAACGGCTGACAGAGGGGTAATAAAAATTAACTTAGTGCAAATGGGGCAACGCCCCTTGTGGGATTTTTAAGGGCAAAGCCCTTAAACTCCCCAAATTCCAGACAAAATCTGTGTAAGCAAATTTTGTCAATAACGATTTGATTTTCAACCGCAAAGTTGGAAAATTTTCCCGATGGCAGAGTACTGACCGTCACAAATTTTAAAGTTCGGAAGTGAACCGTATGAAACGGATAACCAGTAAAGACAATCCCACCGTGAAACATATCGCCAGACTGATGAAAAGCAGTGCCTACCGAAAGGAAAACGAAAGTTACGTTATTGAAGGATTGAGATTATGTACTGATGCACTGGAGAGCGGAGCCGATATACAGACCGTATTGTTTTCGGAACAGTCTGCAAAGAAAAATCACGAACTTATCCGTCAGTTTGTGGAAGTTTGCGAAAGCACCTTTATTTTTTCTGATAAGTTGTTTTCTCAAATTTCAGACACCAGAACACCGCAGGGAATCATGTGTGTATGCCGAAAAACAGAAAAAGAATTTCACTTTGAGCAGAACGGGGTATATCTGGGACTGGAACATATACAAGACCCGTCCAATATGGGAACGATACTGCGAACAGCAGAAGCACTGGGAATAAAAGGTGTTATTCTTACAGAAAACTGTTGCGATATTTTTTCTCCAAAAGTACTCAGGGGAACGATGGGAGCAATTTTCCGTCTGCCTGTTTACGAATGTAAGCATATGGCGGAGGAAGTCCGAAGAATGAACCGACAGCAGATAACCACCATAGCCACCGCATTACACAGCAATTCACTTTCCATAACGGAAATTACGGACGAACAGAAAAAATCATGTGCCGTTATCATAGGAAACGAGGGTAACGGACTGGAACAGGAAACAATAGACGAATGTCAGATAAAAGCCGTTATTCCGATGAAAGGCAAGGCAGAATCTTTCAACGCATCGACGGCGACAGCGATTGTATTGTGGGAATTGTGTCGGACAATGTTATCCGTGTGACAGGCGGAAAAATCCGAATGAAAAGGGCTTTTTCAGAGGAAAGTCCTTGAACAGGAGGAACAGGAAGATTGAATGAGAATACAAAGTACTGGATTTGGTTACAACAAAGTATAGGGTATGCCAATCCGAAGATAAATACCATACTGAACTTTTATGACAACATACAGGATTTCTATAACGGAGGAGAAAAGGAGTGGCGTTTAAGCGGAAGCTTTTCGGGTAAGGAACTCCGAAAACTGTATGAAAACAATCTGGAGGAAGCAGAAAGTATTATCGAACAGTGTGAGCGGTTGCATTACCATATCATTACTCCCGATGATGACGAATATCCGCAGAATCTGAAAGAAATCTATGACCCGCCGAGTGCATTATATATCTGTGGGACATTGCCCGATTTGGACAATATTCTTTCGATAGGTGTAGTGGGGACGAGAAATGCCACACTTTCAGGAAAGAAAAATGCGTACAGTATCAGTTATGATTTGGCAAAAGCAGGTGTAATTGTTGTCAGCGGAGGGGCGTTGGGCATAGACAGCACAGCACACAAAGGGGCATTGGTTGCCGAAGGAACAACCATATGTGTACTGGGTTGCGGAATCAATTATAATTATCTGCCCATAAATGCCCGATTGCGGTATGAAATTTCCCGACACGGAGCAGTAGTTTCCGAATATCCGCCCGATACTCCCCCAAGTAAGTACAGTTTTCCAAAAAGGAACAGAATTATATCCGCTTTTTCTCAGGGAATACTGGTTGTGGAAGCAGGAAAGAAAAGCGGGGCATTGCTGACAGCCGAGTCAGCCCAGTCGCAGAACAGAGATGTTTTTGCCGTTCCGGGAGATATTCATAATTCTTTTGCGGAGGGTACGAACAATCTTATCAAACAGGGAGCGAAACCCGTCACCAATGCGGTTGACATTCTGGAAGAATACCAGTATAAATACACATTGACAGAAATCACTGTCACAGAACACGTTGAAGATACTGTCGTCAGGGATATTCCGACGGGGAAAACAGAAACCAGACCCAAGGAGAAGCCGACACCGAGTGCAAGAACACCGCAGAGAAATCAGAAAAAGAGCATATCAGAAAGTAGCGAAAGTAAACCATCAGTGACAACAGCAGAAAATCTTTCTTATCTTTCCGATACAGCAAAGAAAATCTACGGTATAATATGCGAAAAACCGACATCACTTGATGATATAATAAACACCAACGGACTAAGTTCCCCGCAGATAATGACAGCTGTAACAGAGCTGGAATTATCAGGGCTGATTGTCAAAAGCGAAACAGAAGGGAAATATCAATCCGTTTAAATGCAAGGAGGACTATATGTCAAAGAAACTGGTTATCGTGGAGTCACCTGCCAAAGCCAAGACTATCAAGAAATATCTGGGAGAGGGATATGAAGTCATGGCGTCCATGGGACACGTCAGGGATTTGCCCGCAAAGAAACTCAGTGTCAACGTAAGAAAGCATTTTGAGCCGAATTACGAAATCATTGAGGGAAAAGAAGAACTGGTACAGAAGCTGGAAAAATCAGCAAAGAAAGCAGATTTTGTTTATCTGGCAACCGACCCCGACCGTGAGGGGGAGGCGATATCGTGGCATTTAGCCTATATTTTAGGACTTCAGCTTGATGAGAAAAACAGGGTAGAATTCAATGAAATCACAAAAACAGGAGTTCAGAACGGTATGAACAATCCCCGAACCATCAATATCGACCTTGTGAACGCACAGCAGGCCAGAAGAATTCTTGACCGACTGGTAGGGTATAAATTAAGTCCGTTTTTATCCCGGCACATCAAGAGGGGACTTTCCGCAGGCAGAGTGCAGTCCGTGGCGGTGAAACTCATACTGGACAGGGAACAGCAGATTAACGAATTCCAACCCGAAGAATACTGGACGGTAGACGGAAAATTCATTCCCAAGGGCAGTAAAAAGACATTTTCCGCTTCTCTGTACGGAACGACCGAAGGAAAACTGAAAATTTCATCGGAGGACGAAGCCAGACAAATCGTTACCGAACTGGAAAACGAAACATTTACCGTTACCAAACTGAGAAACGGTACAAGAAAAAAACAACCTGCACCGCCCTTTACCACATCTACATTACAGCAGGAGGCATCACGGAAACTCAATTTCCAGTCAAAGCGGACAATGCGTGTGGCACAGGAACTTTACGAAGGTGTTGACATTCCCAATATGGGGGCAGTAGGTCTTATTACTTATATGAGAACCGACTCTCTGCGGATTTCCAACGATGCTATTGCAGAAGTGACGCAGTTCATTGAGGGAAAATGGGGAAAAAGTTATTTACCCGACAAGCCGAGATTTTTCAAGACGAAGGCAAATGCACAGGACGGACATGAAGCTATCCGACCGACAATGCCGTCACTGGAACCCGACAGTATCAAAGCCAGTCTGACAACCGACCAGTACAAAATGTATAAATTAATCTGGGAGCGTTTTACAGCCTGTCAGATGGCAGAATGTGTGCAGAAAACAACAAGCGTAGATATAACAGGCGGTAAATATGTTTTCAAAGCGACAGGTTACCGTACTGAATTTGACGGTTTTACGATACTTTATGTAGAGGGACAGGACACGGAAGAAGAAAAGAAAACGGAATTGCCTGCACTGGAAAAAGACATGATGGTCAAAGCCAAGGAGATAATTCCCAATCAGCATTTCACCCAACCGCCTGCAAGGTTCACCGAAGCCACACTTATCAAGACAATGGAAGAAAACGGTATAGGCAGACCCTCAACCTATGCGTCTACCATTTCCACTATCACTTCAAGAGGCTATGTCAAGAGAGAGGGAAAAACCTTATTCCCCACAGAACTCGGGGCAGTATCCACGCAACTTATGCAAGAACATTTCCCGAAAATTGTCAACGTCAAGTTTACCGCCCAGATGGAAGAAAGTCTGGATAAAGTGGAACACGGTCAGGAACAGTGGGTCAAGCTTCTGGACACATTCTACAGCGACTTTAAAGAAACACTCAAACAAGCCAAAGAAGATACCAAAGACATCAATATCAAGATTCAGGACGAAGAAACCGACATTGTCTGTGAAAAATGCGGAAGAAAAATGGTGATTAAAAACGGACGTTTCGGCAAATTCATAGCATGTCCGGGATATCCCGAATGTAAGAACGTCAAAAGTCTTGTGGAGTCCATAGGGGTAAAGTGTCCGAAATGTGCAGGCGATATTGTCATCAAGAAGTCAAAGCGTGGAAGAATATTTTACGGTTGCAACAACTATCCCGAATGTGACTTTGTGTCGTGGACAGAACCGACCAACGAAAAATGTCCCAACTGTAACGGCGTACTCTACAAGAAAAAAGGAAAAGTCACCAAATTATACTGTACAACAGAGGGTTGCGGATTTATTAAAGATTTCGAGGAGAAGCAATGAAAGCAATAAAAGTCATAGGAGCAGGGCTGGCAGGTTGTGAAGCAGCGTGGCAGATAGCACAGAGGGGGATTCTCGTTGAACTCTGCGAAATGAAACCATTCAGAAAATCCCCGGCACATCACAGCGATAACTTTGCCGAACTGGTCTGTTCCAATTCGCTGAAAGCGTCAAGGTTCGGCAGTGCGAGCGGAATGCTGAAGCAGGAAATGCGGATATTGAATTCACTGTTGCTGTTGTGTGCGGATAGGTGCAGTGTGTCAGCGGGCGGAGCATTGGCAGTAAACCGTGATGACTTTTCTGCGATGATAACCGAAAAAATCAGAAATCACCCCAATATAACGGTTATTTCCAGTGAGGTAACAGACATTCCCGACGAAGGAATCTGTGTCATTGCGACAGGGCCGCTGACAGCCGATGTTCTTGCAGAGAATATCAAGGCAAAATTCGGTGGAGCATTAAGCTTTTTCGATGCCGCAGCACCGATAGTGACTGCACAGTCCATTGACTTTGACAACGCTTTTTATGCCAGCCGATACGGTAAAGGTAACGAAGATGATTATATCAACTGTCCGTTGAACAAAGAGGAATACGAAAGATTTTATCAGGAACTCATTACCGCCGAAAGAGCACCGCTGAAAGATGTTGATGTGCAGAATCCGAAAGTCTATGAGGGTTGCATGCCGATAGAAGTCATGGCACAGCGGGGAGAGAATACCATTCGTTTCGGGCCAATGAAGCCCGTAGGGCTTACCGACCCAAAAACAGGACATCGTGCATGGGCGGTCTTACAGCTGAGAAAAGAAAACAATGAAGGTACATTGTATAATCTTGTCGGATTTCAGACCAATCTGAAATTCCCCGAACAAAAGCGGGTATTTTCAATGATACCCGCCTTACGGAATGCAGAATTTGTACGATACGGTGTAATGCACCGCAACACATTTATCAATTCTCCGCAACTGTTGAATGCCGATTTTTCGTTAAGGGAAAATCCTCAGTTGTTTTTTGCAGGGCAGATTACAGGCGTTGAAGGCTATATGGAGTCAGGAGCAAGCGGACTGATAGCAGGAATCAACAGTGCAAGATTGTTCAGCGGAAAGCCGTTGGTAAAATTTCCGCAGGAAACCATGATGGGAGCATTGTCAGGATATATCAGCGATGTTTCCGTAAGTAATTTCCAGCCGATGGGAGCCAATATAGGCATATTACCTCCGCTAGAGGAGGAAATCCGGGATAAAAGACGGAAAGCAGAAAAAATGGCAGAACGGTCTTTTGCCGTTCTTGAAACCTTTATCGATGAAAATAAAATTTAACGATGTTTCACGAAATTTGCTACAGCAAATTTCCCCGAAAAGTTTTGTCCAACTTTTTCAAAAGTTGGTGGGGTCAAGGGGCGAAGCCCCTTGGCAGGATTTTTAAGGGCGGCAGCCCTTAAACTACGGAAAGTTTTGTCCAATTTTTCCAAAAGTTGGTGGGGTCAAGGGGCGAAGTCCCTTGGCAGGATTTTTAAGGGTGGCAGCCCTTAAACTACGGAGGTGTTTCAGAAAATTGGATTATTCGGAAGATTTGAAAGAGCTGGAAGAAAAATTAGGCTATACCTTTAAAGAAATTCAGTATCTCAGAACAGGACTGACACACTCATCTTATGCCAATGAGTTAAAAAAATATCATATCAAATGCAACGAAAGACAGGAGTTTCTGGGTGATGCAGTGTTAAGCATCGTTGTATCAGATTATATCTATAAAAATTGTCCGTCACTTCCCGAAGGCGATTTGACCAAACTGCGTGCGGCACTGGTATGTGAAAAATCACTGGCAGGATATGCCCGTTCTCTGGATTTGGGAAAATATCTTTTACTCAGCAAAGGGGAAAGACATTCCAACGGTCAGAACAGACCGTCTATATTGGCTGACGCTTTTGAATCTGTCATAGCGGCAATTTATCTTGACAGCGGTATTGAAGAGGCACGGAAATTCATCTGTAAATTTGTTGTGCCCGACATCAAAGGCGGAAAACTGATAAAGTCGAAAGATTATCGTCTGAAAGACCATAAGACCATATTGCAGGAAATCGTGCAGAAAAATCCTGAAGAAAAACTGGAATATGTACTTGTCGGAGAAAGCGGGCCCGACCATAACAAGCATTTTGTGGTAGAGGTACATCTTAACAGCAATGTTATCGGAAAAGGTGGAGGACGTACCAAAAAGGAAGCAGAACAACAGGCTGCCAGAGAAGCGTTAGGACTGATGGGATATTGAAACACGCCAATGTAGCTATTTTTGTTCCACATAACGGTTGTCCACATTGCTGTTCATTCTGTAATCAGGTAAAGATAACAGGAATGAAGTCGCAACCGAAAGAACAGGATATTATCCGTGCTGTGGAAATCGCAATGAACAGCAGAAACTATGACCCGAAAAAATCTGAAATAGCATTTTTCGGAGGAAGCTTTACTGCTATCGAAAGAAACTATATGATAACACTGTTAAATACAGCATATGCATATGTCCGAAAGGGTGCTTTTTGCGGTATACGGATTTCCACCCGACCTGACTGTATCAATGACGAAATACTGACAATATTACAGTCATACGGTGTGAAGTCGATAGAACTGGGAGCCCAGAGTATGGACAATGACGTTCTGAAAGCCAATCAGAGAGGGCATACGGCTGAAGATGTGGAACAGTCCTCAGCGTTAATTCAGTCTTATGGGTTTGCACTGGGTCTGCAAATGATGACAGGGTTGTATCAGAGCAGTGTTCAGAAAGACTATGATACAGCACTGAAAATCTGTCAGATAAAGCCGAAAACGGTAAGAATTTATCCGACAGTCATTATGCAGGATACAAAGCTGGCGGACTACTACAGGCAGGGAATTTATCAGACGTATACACTGGAAGAAACAGTTGAATTGTGTGCGAAGTTGTTGTTATTGTTTGGGCGACATGGTATTGATGTTATCCGATTAGGTTTGCACAGTACAGAAGATATCAAGACAGGCATGTTGGCAGGGGCATGGCACCCCTCATTTGGAGAGTTATGTTTTTCAAGATTGTACAGGGACAATATGGAGCGGTATTTTAAGGAAAACAGTCTTGAAAAAGGTAATTACA
>CACYBZ010000404.1 GCA_902772795.1 uncultured Ruminococcus sp.
ATTTACCGTATCATGGAGAACAGTCAAAAAGAAAAATTTGACAATGCGTTCCGCATTACCTTTGCAGGAGATTTGATTCTGCTGGAAGACCAGGTGAAAAGAGGCTATCGGGGAAACAACCGTTATGATTTCTCAGATGTCTTTGCCTATGCACAGAAATATATATGGTCGGCAGATCTGGCTATAGGTGTATTTGAAGGACCTATGGCAGGAGAAAAGGCAGGTTATTCGGTCAGCAACTTTGATGACAACAAGGATTTATTCCTGAATTTTCCCGATGAATTTGCCACAGCCGTAAAAAGGGCAGGATTCGATCTCGTGACTACTGCTAACAATCATTTGCTGGATAAAGGCATAAACGGTGCTAAACGTACCTTGGATATTCTTGATAAAGCCGAACTGCCACATATCGGATCCTACAGAAACGAAAAGGAAAAACAAAAAGAACATATTCAATTACTGAACTATGACGGTCTGAAAATAGCGGTCTTAGCCTATACCTATGGCACTAACAACTGCGAAACAACAGAACTCACAGAAGGAAAATTGTCATATCTTACCTCTGTCGCTGGCAGTGTTTCAGAAGAATCCTTTGAAGTTATGAAAGCTGACGTCAAAAAAGATTTTGAACAGGCAAAAAAACTGAAACCTGATTTGATTATGGTGCTTCCCCATATGGGAACGCAGTTTGACAATACACCCGATGAAACACAGGAAGTCTGGTTTTCCTATTTCAAAGAACTTGGTGCCGATATTATTCTGGGCGACCATTCTCACACTGTACAACCTGTTTACCTGGAAAATGTCAATGGCAAGACGGTATTTACGGCTTACTGTCCGGGAAATTTTGCCAACATCTATCGTGACAATCAGGGCGATACCAGTATGCTGATTGATGTCTATATCAGCCGAACCAGCAAAAAAATCATTGGTGGCAGTGTTGTGCCGCTGTATACACAATCCACTGTCAACGGCAATTACCGTGCTTTGCCTGTCTATGATATTCTTACCGACAACAATCTGAAAAATCAACTCAGTACGGACGACCTTGCCAGAGCAGAACAAGCCCATCAGATTGTCACACAAGTGGCTTTCGGAAGTGGTATGGAAATTTCTGCGGTAACGGACAGATATTATTTTGATAACAATGGCTTTATCCGTCAGAAAGTAACAGGTCTGGAAATCACAGAAGAAATGCAGAACAGTATACTGTATAATGGTATTGCCAATGTTTCCCGTGTCTGTTTTCTGGGCGACAGCGTTACAGAAGGTACAAAAAACGGCGGTGTTCCCTGGTATGAACCTTTGGAAGAACATTTCCCCGATACCACTTTTTGTCACTTTGCCAAAGGTGGCTGCACCGTTTCTTATCTCACCCAAAATGCTGATAATATCCCTGATGCTGATCTCTATGTCATTGCAATAGGTACAAACGATGTGCGGTACAGAGAGGAAAACGTCTGTGCCATGACAGCAGATACCTTTGTTCAGGAAATTGACAAACTGAAAATTAAACTTTCTCAGAAAAACCGCAATGCCTCATTTATTTTTATTGCCCCATGGTATTCTACAGACGGTGACACAGTGAGTGTCTTGCCTTATCAGGAAAAATGTGCCCTTAATCAGCAGTACACCGATGCACTGAAAACTTACTGCGAAAAAAACAACGTGGGATTTATCAACGCAAATCCCTATCTTCAGACAATTCTTACACGTTACCCGCAAAACAACTATCTCCTGGATTACATACACCCAAATGCTAAAAACGGTGTCATTCTGTATTCCCGAGCAGTATTGAAATCACAATAAACGGACAAACCCATAACAAAAGAAGGGTGAACATTCATGAACCGTAAAATTATTTATTCGCTCTGCCCATTCGATGACCGTGAATGTCATCTTCTGGTCGAAAAATATACCGACAGACAACTGATTTCTTTCTGTACCTTTGATAATATGAATTTCCACCTTTATGATGATGGTACAGTGCATATCAGCGGACAAAACCGTTACGGTACATTTGATGAACAACAATGGCGTGACATCAAAAAAATATCGTGCGGTAAACATCATCTCGTTGCTCTGAAAAATGATGCTACCGCTATCGCTTACGG
>CACYBZ010000405.1 GCA_902772795.1 uncultured Ruminococcus sp.
CTGACAACAAAGAAATTCAGCTCTGAAATAGTTTCAGAGCTGAATTTTTTCATCAACGAAAAAGAAACCACCCGAACGAAGTGAGCTATAAAAGTTTTTGTCCGACTTTTTTCAAAAAGTCGGTGGGGTCAAGGGGCGAAGCCCCTTGGCAGGATTTTCAAGGGTGCAACCCTTGAACTCAACGGGCAAACTGACTGTTGTACAGATTACTGTAAAAACCGCCTTGTTCAAGAAGCTGTTCGTGTGTGCCTTGTTCAATAATATGCCCGTCTTTCATGACCAGAAGAATATCCGCATTCTTTACCGTAGAAAGTCGGTGAGCAACAATGAAACTGGTACGTCCCTGCATCATTTTCTGAAAAGCGTTCTGTATACGCATTTCAGTGCGGGTATCAATGGAAGATGTCGCTTCGTCCAGAATAAGCATAGGGGGAAGGGATAGCATAATTCTGGAAATACATAACAGTTGTTTCTGTCCCTGTGACAAGTCACCGCCGTCCTCACTGATAACCGTATCGTAACCGTTGGGAAGTCGTCTGATGAAATTATGGGAATGTGCCTTTTTACACGCTTCAATCATTTCTTCCTCCGTTGCGTCAGGTTTACCAATGGTAATATTATCTCGTATCGTTCCCGATTTGAGCCATGTTTCCTGTAAAATCATACCGTAGTTATGTCGCAGACTGTTTCTGGTAACGGACTTTATTTCATAGCCGTCCACTGTAATTTTACCACTTGCCGTATCGTAGAAACGCATAAGCAGATTAATCAGCGTTGTTTTTCCGCAACCTGTCGGGCCGACAATGGCAACACGCTGACCGCTTCTGACATTCAGATTAAAATCTTCTATCAGTTTCTTTTCAGGCGTATAAGAGAAATATACCTTGTCAAGTGTGATATCTCCGTTGACATTTTCGGGCAGGACGGTATTTTTTTCGTCAGTGATTTCCGACGGCGTTTCGATAAGTTCAAAGACCCTGTCGGCACAGGCAAGAGCGTTCTGCAATTCGGTAATGACACCCGAAATTTCATTGAACGGTTTAGTATACTGATTGGCGTAACTCAGAAAACACGTCAGACTGCCCACGGAAAGACTGCCTGTAATAGCCATCAGTCCGCCCGAAAGTGCCACACCGCCGTATACGATATTATTGACAAAACGTGTACTGGGATTTGTCAGCGAAGAAAAGAACAATGCTTTGAGTGAGCTTTTTGCCAGTCGCTGATTAATCTCATCAAATTTTTTCTGATTTTCCGCCTGATGGTTATAGGCTTGTACGACTTTCTGATTTTCAATCATTTCTTCAATAAAGGAAGTCTGTTCGCCACGGATTTCAGATTGTAACCTGAACAGATGATAAGTTTTAGAAGATACGAATTTCGCCACAAAAAGCGACAGGGGCGTTATCACCACAACCACCGCCGTAATTATCGGATTGACGGAAAGCATAAAGGCAAGAGTACCCACAATAGTGATTATGCCTGTAAAAAGCTGAGTGAATCCCATTAACAGACCGTCTGAAAACTGGTCAACATCGGCAATAATACGGCTCAGGGTATCGCCGTTGGCATGGGTATCCAGATAATTGAGCGGTAATGTTTCGATTTTTTCAATCGCCTGATTGCGGATATCTCTCGCCACATGATAGGTCATTTTGTTGTTGATGAGGTTCATTATCCATTGGGAAAACGCCGTCAGCAGGGACAACACCGCTATCTGTGAAAAAACAGAGAAAATCTTTTTAAAATCGACATTTCCCGCACCGACGATGCAGTCAATCGCCTTACCGATGAGAATGGGAATATACAGGGTAAAGGCAACCGTAACAAGAGCCAGCACAACAGAACCGATAAGATAGATTCTGTAATTTCGGATATAGGCAAGAATTTTTTGAATTGTCTGTTTCTGTTTCAAGATGTTCCCCTCCTTACCTGGTCTGTGAAAGATGAATTTCTTTATAGATATCGCAGTTTTTCAGCAGTTCTTCGTGTGTTCCCATGCCGACGATTTTACCGTCATCAAGCACGAGAATCTTGTCCGCCGACAAAATGGAAGATGTTCTTTGTGATACAATAAATACCGTCATATTTTCATCAAGGGATTGGATAGCCTGCCGTAATTTAGCGTCTGTGGCATAGTCCAGAGCGGAAGCACTGTCATCAAGAATAAGAATTTCAGGATTTCTGACAACAGCACGGGCAATGGTCAGACGTTGTTTTTGTCCGCCTGAAAGATTGCGTCCGTTCTGTTCAATATTTTCGTCAAGACCGTCAGCCTTACTTTCCACAACGTCCTTTGACTGTGACACCGTAACCGCCTTGTCAATATCCTGTTGTGTGGCATGGGGATTGCCCCACAGAATATTCTCCCGTATACTGCCCTTGAACAATACGGCTTTTTGCAGGACAATACCGACTTTATTCCTCAGCGTTTCGGGGGATAAGGCTTTTACGTTGATACCGTCAATATAGATATTGCCTTTTGTGCAGTCGTAGAAGTGGGGGATAAGGTTGACAAGTGACGATTTTCCCGAACCTGTTCCGCCGATAATCCCCACAGTTTCCCCTTTTCTGACAGTAAAACTGATATTGCTCAGACTTTCCTCACCCGCATTCTGATATGTCAGACCGACATTCTGAAACACAATATAGTCTTTGGTATCCAGTCTGGCATTTTCATCGTTTTCCGACATGGTTTCCAGTGTGGAACGGACAGAAAGTATATTTTCCACTCTTTTGGCACAGGCAACGGATTTTGTCATGGTAATGATGAGATTTGCCAGTTTAATCAGTTCCACAAGAATCTGCGACATATAATTGTAAAGTGCCACGACTGCCCCCTGTGTGATAAGTCCGCTTTCGACACGCAACGCTCCCACATAAATCAATACGATAATTGCCACATTGATAATCACATAGGTAACGGGGTTCATTAAGGCGGAAATTTTGCCGACATATTTCTGTGACTTGTTCAGCATTTCGTTAAGGGAACGAAATTCATGGATTTCCTTTTCTTCCTGACAGAATGCCCTGATAACTCTCACACCCGAAAGATTTTCTCTTGTTTTGGCGGTGAGTCTGTCAAGATTGTGCTGACTTTTCTGATACAGCGGAATACTGACGAGGATAATCGCAAAGACAACCACGCTCAGAACGGGGATTGTCCCTGCAAAGACCAGCGCACTTTTCACATCTACCGTGAATGCCATTATCATCGCACCGAAGACAATGAACGGTGAACGCAGAAATAGCCGTAGGAACATATTCACACCATTCTGTACCTGATTGATATCGCTTGTCATACGGGTAATCATGGCAGAAGTACCAAGTTTATCCAGTTCAGAAAAAGAAAAACTCTGTATTCTGGCGAACATATCCGAACGTAATTGTGTACTGACACCGATAGCGGATTTTGCCGAAAAATATTGTGCAGTTACCGAGCTGACAAGTCCGACAGTTGCCAGAAGTACCAGAAGCAGAAACGAATGAATAATATGTGACTTGTTGTCTTTCAGAATACCGTTGTCTATCAGTGAAGCCACCACCAA
>CACYBZ010000406.1 GCA_902772795.1 uncultured Ruminococcus sp.
GCTGAAGAATGGACATATCTGCATGAATATTTATATAGAGTCACAAGAGATGCATCCAACTCGCATTCCTTAACAAGCGTTCTAATAATGCGATCATTTCTCTTTTGAATCACATCTTTAGTCCATCCATAGTTCTCAGTAAATTTTTTCCCGTATTTTTCAATATATTCTTCATATACCTTATCCAATTCAGGATTGCTGTTACCTACTAGCCGGGTAAGATGATACCTAAGGAATTGAGAATGTTCTTTATATATCGATACTAAATCTGGATGCAAAACAAGATATTGTCCAATTACAAAACTTTCATACATTGTGCGGTATTCTGTAATGACACTATTAAGGCATCCATTTATTGCCAGTAGCAGAATACCTTTAAACTGTCTTAAATCATTCTGAAGTTGAATTGAAATATGTTCTGCTAACTTTGAAACACTTTTTCGTTTACTTTTTTCTGCAACATAATTGTAAACAGCAGTAGCACAATCCAAGAACATGAAATACCTGCGGAGTAACTTTGAAGACTGGAGTGTTGCAATTTCAGATAAAGCAATATATTCGCTCCAAAAATGTTCAATGAGTTGGTTTTCATTTGAATATAGAAAAGAAGTGAATTTTCCCAAATACTCATCAAACTGTTGCTGTTTTTCAGCAACATCTCCATTTTTTGAAAAATCTGTTAGAGGACATTCTGAAATAAAGCTTTTTAAGAATTTTTGATCCATATTTATTCTATAGAATCCTCAAATTCACTTTTTATAATTTCTAATTGTGTCTTTATATAATCAAACATTTGTAAAGATAAAATTAAAAAATCCCCATTTAAATCAAAAAAACCAAGATTATTAATAAAAACCATAGTAGGATTTTTTTTATTTTTTCCGCGAGGTTTTGTTGAGAATAATAAATCCATGATTGGTTTTTCTGATTCTTCTTCCCCAAACTTCTTTTCAATTATTACTTCTTTAATAATTTTCTTAATGTAATCATTTTTTGACAAATTTATTAATGATGTTTTCAAGAATAGATTTTTATCTTTTATTTCAACATTAAAAATCCTTGAGGAAATTGCCATATATCGTTGAGCTTCAGTGGTATTTGATGAATAATAACCTGGTGTAGAATGAGCAAATCTATTTCTGAGTAAATTAAGCTTCCAATATAAACCATTAATATCTTCTTTTTTAAAACAATTATCATTTATTTGTTTTTGATTATCTTTTGACATTACTCGAGTAAGATTAATAATTGTAGGTTCTTCATTTAATTTAGTAAATGAAACAATTAAGTTTTCAAACTCATAACTCAATTTATCACAAGTAGGACAACCACACATTATCACATCTTCATTAAAAGAATTTGATATTTTTTTTATTTCATCTTTTATTTGTAAGAGCAATTCAAAACAGTTATCCCAACGATAAAGAATTCCATTCAATACAAACAAATATTCTTTCCATGCTTCTGAAATATCATATTTTGCAAGATGTTCTTCTCCAATACCATATTGTTGTATGGTATACTGAATTGATAATTGTTCTAATTCATTTATTATTCTTGAAATATCAGTACGTGAAGTAATACAAGTCTCTAACATAAATATGCCTTGTTCCATTATAAATAAAAATACGAAATATATAATTATTTTATTGATTTATTTATAAATTCCTCACATCTCTCTGTAATGCAAACATTACAAAACATTTTTCCAAAATCTGTTAGTCTGAACTCAGAGAAAATTCTTGTACCTATTTGTTTTTGTCTTGTTTTTGAAAATGCTCCATCGGCTTTCTGCCTTGGCTGAGCCCCGATGGCACTCATCAACAATAATTAGGTCGAAGAAATCTGAATCAAAGAACTCTTGATATTTTCCTACCTCCTCGGTTATTTCCTCTTCTGTTTCTTCCTCGTCATCTGATTTTTTTGAATCAAGTTGCTGATACAAGGCAAAATATACCTGATAAGCAGAAATTTTTGATTTATCCTCTTTCTGGAAGTTTATTTTGTGAATGACGTTGGAAAGGGGCTTGAAATCCTGCTGGATTGACTGATCAACCAAGTTGTTCCGGTCTGCAAGGTACAGAACCTTTTTCTTGACACCAGCCTTTAGCAGTCTCCAGACAATCTGGAATGCTGTGTAGGTCTTTCCGGTACCTGTAGCCATTGCCAGAAGAACACGGTTCTGTTTTCTTGCTATAGCGGCCAAGGTCCTATTTACCGCATTCCGCTGATAGTATCGCGGAGGGTATGTTCCAACGCCAGAATAGAAAGGCTCGCTTAGCAGTTTTTCATCATAATAGAGCGGTACATTATAACTGTCTTTATTTTCTGGCAGTGCATATTTATTTCCTACTGCCTCATTAATCACAACTGATGGATCAATCCCTTTCCACCTGGCCATAAGTTCATCTTGTGTTGGAAAATCTGTCAAAGCCAACTCTTTCTCTAAGCCGGTAGTAAAATCATGTTCAAAGAAACTGTCTCCGTTTGAGGTATAAACAAATGGGACA
>CACYBZ010000407.1 GCA_902772795.1 uncultured Ruminococcus sp.
CTTGTATAGCTATGACAATGAAAAGTTTTGTCCACTTTTTCAAAAGTGGTGGGGTCAAGGGGCAAAGCCCCTTGTGGGATTTTTAAGAGCGAAGCCCTTAAACTCATCAAAATCCAAACAAAATTTGCGTAAGCAAATTTTGACAGTAACGATTTGATTTCCAACCGCTCAGGTAGAAAAATTTTCGGTTCATATGCTTCATCTGCTCAGAACAGCAGAACAGTACATCATTGTACTGCCTGCCAGCACTCAGAAGATAAAACATTGTCATTACTCTTTTTCACTTCTGACATTTTATGGAAATTGAACGTATTACCGTTATTTAAAGAAATTTTCCATGCATATGTCAGATAAACCGTAAATTTGGAACGTTCAAATTTGGTCTGATTATTCACAACATTGCCGGTTACAGGATTGACAGGATTATCAACAATATCTGCCAGTGCCAGTGTGGGAACATCAGCATTCGTCATAAACTGCTTGTCCTGTCTGTAACCGTCATCGGCAAAATCCTTAACCAACAATATGGGACTATACATGGAAATATCTTTCCATTCTTCAGTACCATATTGATAGTTACTAAAATTCAGATTGTATCCGTGGTCGGAAACCAGAATAATTCTGGTATTATCATATACATGCTGTTCCCTCAGATAGTCAAACCAATCTCCCAGCAATAAAAAGGCTTCCATATTGACATGATATGTGGTAACCTGCTCCACAGTAGATAACGAAAGACGCTCACCCTCGTCAGTCTGTTTTTGCAGTGACGCTGTACCATAGGCTGTATTGTCAACTTTCAACGACGGCGTATAGTCAGGAAGCTGTAACAGTATCGGTGCATGTGTGAGTTCATTGCACAACATCGTGAAGTTATTCTTTTTGTCATTACTGATTTTTGTAATCTGTTCAAGATGGCTCATCACAGAAAAATTGTTGAGATAGGATTTTGTCATTCCTGTTGACTTGTTCAACCCGTCCATATTCTGACTGCTGATGGCTTCGTCAACAAAACGCACGGAATTATATCTGCCGTCTTTATAGAGATACGGCTGCAAAAGCAACGGCGATGTACGATATAAACCGTAACAGAAAAAGTTTCGGAACTGGGAATAAGTTGTTGCTTCATCAACCATTTTTTCTACTACTGCCAGACCCGTAGAAATTTTCCCCTTGGTCGTATAGGCAGTAACATTGGGAATATCATCAAATATACTTAAATCCATATCTTCCTGATAACCTGCATAGCTTGGATTACCTACTGCTACCTGATATCCTTCTGCACTGAACAGTGACGGCAACAGTCTTAATGCCTCATCGTGCTTTTCTGCCAAAGGAACCTGATTGCGTTTATTGATGGCTTCGGGAGTATATTCATAACCGCCAAAAACTGCGGGCAATGCCATATTGGTAGAAGTGGCAAAGCTGATTGTGTTGGGATAATAGGTAAATCCTGACAACTTCTGTTTCAACTCAGGTTTTTCATGCAACAGGTAAGGAAACAAATGTCCCACAGCACGATCCAACATTAAAATAACGACATTTTTCCCCTGCGTACTTAACCGAATAATCGGCTGACTGTCCTGATTGCCGATTTGCTGGTGATTGCGGTTTTCCTGCACAATGCCTTTGACATTAATCGCTGACATACTACAAACAGTAATACACAATATCCAGCATACTGTGCGTACCAGCAACGCTTTTTTCTTCATCAGCACAAAAAAGACAGTTCCTACCAGCAAAACAACAGCCGAATTCCATAACAGGTCTTTTATGGTGTTGACAGGTGCTTCGTCATAGACCAGTGTCGGGGAAATCATACCGTAATCCGTTCCGAAAAACAGATAATTCACTGTTGCCAGCCCCGTCATTATCCATATGCCATAGGAAAAGACGGTTTTGGCTGTCGGCGTTGCCAGTCGGTAAAAAACATTGAACCACAGTAAAAATGTTCCCGATGCGTATAACAATGCACTGACCACAAACCACAACGGAGATGTGTTATCATCATTGATAAATTCCGTTACAGAATCACCGATAACGGCTGTCGGTATCAGAATACCTGTCAGAATCGTCAGAAAAAGACAACCTATAACAAAAATCTTTCCGTTTACTTTCGTTGCTGGAGGAATTCCGGGGAATTTTATTGTCAGATGAAAACGCTTT
The DNA here is from genome assembly GCA_902772795.1 of uncultured Ruminococcus sp. Lineage (GTDB taxonomy): Bacteria > Bacillota > Clostridia > Oscillospirales > Acutalibacteraceae > CAG-964. The sequence goes on from CACYBZ010000407.1 coordinate 2,167, forward strand.
TTCAAAAGCGGAAACACAAGCGGAACATGAAAAAGAAAGGACATGACTATACCTAAACACTGATTGCCGAAGTTTTCCAGAGGGTGAACGAAAATGATGAAAAACAACCAGTATACGCCAATCATCGACAAGGCTATTTTCAACACGACCAGCAAATCCCTGAATTTGCTGAAAACATTCTTAAACAGCGAAAACAGATTGTTCAGTGTCCAGTAAAATACCAGTCCTGATGGCGAACGATACAGCAGAAGCAAGAAAACCACCGCAGTGGCATACGTCTGGATTTTGTTTTTCAACGGAAATCCATGCAGATACACGGCTGATGAAATAAAATTAATTACCGTCATGACTATCGGCAATACGTTAACAGGTACACCAAAAACAGAAAACAATCCGTCGGGTTTACTCAGGTCAGTTATCATGCCCAAAGAAACCCCTTTCAGTAATTCCAGTTCCGACAAAAAACTGTATGCCCCGAGAAAAAACGGAATTTCCAGAAGCAGTGAAAGTGAACCTTTCAACGCATAGATGGGCTTATACTGTTGCTGTCGGTAATAAACCGACAATATCATAATCCGCTCATCGCCTGAAAATGTCTTTCTGATATGAGATACCCACGGTTCAAGACGTTTCTCCTGTTCTCTGACACTTTCCTGCATTTTATCGGCTCTGTTATACAACGGCAGAACCAGAAAATTCATTGCCAGACTTAAAAACACAATGGCAATGCCGGGGTTGCCGACAAAGTAATATGCCTGAACAAAGATAAATTCAAACAACAGCTTTAACGGCCCGATAAGCACCTGATAAAGACAATGCCAAAAATTCATGTTGCTTCACTCCATACTGATGTTATAATTTCACCCACATACCTTCAGTTCAGGGACTTCTCTCTTAAAAATCCCATAAGTAGCTTTGCCCCCTGACCCCACAAACCTTTAACAAGGCTTGACCGAAATGTTAAGTTTCTCTTTTTCAGTAAGGGTACGACGAACTGTACAAAGCGACTTTTTTCAGAAAAAACAGTTATTTAACCGTACGCCAACATTCAGGCAATAAAACATTACTGTTGTTTTTTCTGACTTCTGCAATATAGTCCACTTTGAATACATTGCTGTTATCATCTGCTACATTCCACGAATGTGTCAGATAAGTTCTGAATGTATCATTCTCAGATTTGGCTTTCCCGTCTACAACCATTCCCGTTGCCGGATTGACAGGGTTACGGACAAGTCCTTCCACAGCAATCGTGGGAACATCGGCATTGGTCATAAACTGCTTATCCTGCTTATAGACTTCACTGCCAAAATCCTTGACTAACAACAGAGGACTGTACATGGAAAAATCTTCCCAATCTCCTGTACCGTAACAGTACTGAGCCAGACTGAAATCATAACCATGGTCGGAAACAAGAATAATTCTGGTATTATCATAAACATGATGCTCACGTAAATAGTCAAACCAGTCCCCCAAAAACAGAAAGGCTTCCATGTCGACGTGATAGGTGGTAATCTGCTTTGCTTGGGAAAAAACAAGATTTTCTCCTGTATCGGTACTTTTGTGCAATGATTCGTATTCATAGGCTGAATTATCTACGTGTAAGGACGGCTTATATTCCGGTAGTTGCAAAAGCATCGGAGAATGGGTAAGGTCATTACACATCATAAAGAAGTTGTTGGTATCTGTTTTTGTGATTTGGGTCATTTGTCTGAGATTCTTTAATCCCGAAAGGTTCTTCAAATAATCGTGCGATAATCCGTTCGCTTTCGTCAACCCGTCCATGTTTTGTTTGTAGACGTTCTCACTTGCAAAGTAAGAGGAATTGTATTCGCCTTCTTTATACAGATAAGACTGCAGACATAAAGGCGATGTCTTGAAAAGACTGTACCCAAAAAAATTCTTGAGCTGAGCTTCTTCTGTTCCCATACTGACCAGCTGTTCAAATTCTTTCAGCCCTTCACCGAGATTCTGCTCAACGACGTAGGCATTGACATTCGGAATACCTTTGAAAATACTTAAATCCATTTCTTCTCTGTATCCGGCATAAGTGGGATTGATGACGGTAACATCATACCCTTCCGCACTGAAAAGAGACGGCAACAGGGTTAAGGCTTCGTTATGCTTCTGTACCAAAGGAATATTGCTTCGCTGATTGCTTGCCTCCGGGGTATATTCATAACCACCGAAAACAGCCGGTAATGCCAGTTTCGTCGCAGCAGAAAAACTGATTGTATTGGAATAATAAGTAAATCCTGCCAGCTGTTCCCGTAAATCAGGTCTTTCATGCAGTATGTACGGCACAAGCAATCCCACAGCACGATCCATCATCAGAATAACAACATTTTTTCCCTCTGTACTCAGCGGAATAACCGCTTCTCCGTTTTTTCTCTGCACCTGTTGATTTTTTTCCATATCACTCAATGTACTGCAGATACTTACGGTATTCACTACGGACATACCAAAAACCGTAACACACAGTACCCAGCATATTGTCCGTACTATCATACCTTTCTGGTTCATTATCAGCAGACCTGTTCCGCCGACAAACAACAAAACCGCAAAATTGACCGAATATTCCATACCGGTATGAATGGGTACCCTTTCGTAAATCAGCGTTGGGGAAAGCTTTCCATTATTGGCACCAAAAAACATATAGTCAATGGTCGCACAGACCACACACAGCCACATCACATAGGAAAACAGTTTTCTGACTTTCGGTGTAGCCAGACGGTAGAAAATATTGAACCAGATTAAAAATGTCCCTGACGCATACAAAAATGCACTCACGACAAACCATAGCGGAGAAAGATTTTCTGTATTGACAAACTCCGTTGCGGAATCACTGATAACCGCTGTCGGAATCAGAATACCTGTCAGCACTGTCAGAAAAACGCAACTTCCCAGAAAAATTTTGTTGTCCATCACAGTAGCCGGGGAAATGGAAGGTATTCTGACTTTCCGCTGAAAACGTCTTTTTACTAAGGCAACAATTAACGGAATCTGAGCCAGTAACGATATTGCCACAGCAAAGCATTGACTGCCTGTACTTGCCAGAGGACACACAAAAACCAGACAAACCACACAGCCTACACCGACAACGGAAAGAAGAATCACACCAAATTTTCTGAACCTGCCGAAAATGTTCTTGAACAAGGAAAAGACATTGTTCAACGTCCAGTAAAACACAAGCCCGGACGGCGAATGATACAACAGGATAAGAAAAACAACAGCGGTTGCATAAGCCTGAATTTTATTTTTCAAAGGAAATCCTTTAAGATATATAGCTGAGGCAATAATATTAATGACGGTCATGATAAGAGGAAGAAGGTTTATGGATATACCGAAAACCGAAAGTAAAGCGTCAGGCTTACTCAGATCAGCTATCACTCCCAATGAAACGCCTTCAAGCAGTTTCAATTCCGACAAAAAACCGTATGCCCCCAAAAAAAACGGAATTTCCAGAAGCAGGGACATGGACCCTTTCAAAGCATAAATCGGTTTATAGTGACGCTGTCGGTAATAGGCAGACAATATCATCGTTCTTTCATCGCCTGAAAATGTTCTGCGAATATGAGATACCCACGGTTCAAGACCTTTTTCCTGTTCCCTGACACTTTCCTGCATTTTATCCGCTCTTTTATACAACGGCAAAACCAAAAAATTCATTGCCAGACTTAAAAAGACAATGGCAACTGCAGGATTTTCTGTAAGATAGTATGCCTGGGCAAAAATAAATTCAAAAAATAATTTCAACGGACCGATGAGTACCTGATAAAGACATCGCCCAAAATTCATTTTGATTCCTCCAAACCTGTTTTTGCTGTGATTATGCCGTTTTCTGTATAACTTTCATGCATATTCCCCTCATCACCGCAATGATTTTCCTTACCTGTCTGCTGTCGTCGTTTATCTGTCCGCATACTAAAATGGCAACAAAATCAGAAAGGCTTGTCCTTGAGAGAAAAACAGTTCAAAAAAACATCTTTCCCCTTACTTTTCACTTTACCGCAGACTACCTGTTCAAGACTGGTACAGTTTTTGAACGCATAATCCTCCACCGTATCCATAGCGGTACTTAATCTCATACTTGTCAGATGAATACAATTTTCAAACGCATTCTTTCCCAGTTCCTTCACACCCGTCAGACTGCTGATATGATGTAAATTTACACAATGGCTGAATGCGAAATTTCCGATACTCTGCGTATTTTTTGATAACTCCACAGTTTCCAGATTTCTGCACTGAAAAAAAGTGAACGGTTCAATTTTTTGTATGCTGTCCGGCACAGAGTACACCCTGTTCGGAAGCATTGACGGATAATACACAATATGAGAAACTGACCGATGAAATAAAACACGGTCTTTCAGAACATAATTTCTGTTTTCGGCAGAAAGTTCGATATCTGAAAGACGGATACAACAAGCAAAAGCACTCTTTCCTATTTCGGATACACTGCCCGGGATATTGATGTATTCCATGTGTGTACAGTTAAAAAAAGCATATGCCCCGACAGAAACTAATCCTTCGGGAAGGATAACTTTCTCAAGATAAGAATTATTCCCGAATGCCATTTTCCGGATTCTGGTAACACTGTCAGGGATACAATATGTCTTTTCACTTTTATGCGGCGAATACAAAATAATTTCTTCTCGATTTTTGTCCATCAACACATCATTTTCAACTATATAGTATCTGTTTTGTATGTCTACGGCAATCTGTTCCACACCAAAACAGCCTGCAAATGCGTCACTGCCGATAGTGCTTACACCAAAGGGAATAACAATGTTTTTCAGACAGGTACACGCTTCAAAAGCCTGTTTCTGTATGCTTTTCAGCTTTTCCGGAAAATGAATCCTTTGTAGTCGCTGACAGCCCATAAAACATTTTTCTCCCAGAATCTGTACACTATCAGGAAGAATTATTTCTGTAAGTTTCTTACAACCGTCAAAAGCACTTTCTTTGATTTCCGTCACCTTATCACCCAGAGTAACAGAACAAAGCTTTTCACACTGATAACATAGACCCTCCGAAATCCTGGTTACCTTTTTCGGAATATTGATTTTTTCCAGATTGACACACTGGGCAAATGCAAAGGTACCAATGTAATCGACACTGTCAGGCAAAATAATATGACGAATTTTCTGGCTGTAACAAAATGCCCCTGACGGAATACTCTGTACCCCATAAGGAAGAATATAGCTTGTCTGTTGCCTGGCGATAGGATAAGTAATCATCTTCTTTTTGCTTTTGTCAAACAAAACACCTTCATACGAAGTGTAATACTTGTTGTTATCGGCAACCTGCACCTCCTCCAGACCTGCACAAGCAAAAAAAGCCAAATCACTGACAAACTGTACTTTTTCAGAAATTTCAACTTTGTGTAATGTCACACACCCTTTAAAGGCAAAATGTTCTATTTTTTCCAGCATTTTCGGCAATTGTATATTTTTCAGTTCGTAACAATGTTCAAAAGCAGACTCCCTGATAACTTTCAGATTTGAAGGAAAAGTAACTTGTGTCATTTTCCCACAGCCACTGAAAGTTTCCTCTTCGATAGTTTCTACCCTTGAAGGAATGACAATATAACGAAGTTCGGTGCAGTTTCTGAAAGCACATTTACCGATTTTTGTCAGTGTATCGGGCAGTAGAATCATTTGCAGATTTTCACACGAGTCAAAAGCATACGCATTTATTTTTCTGACGGTACAGGGAACAGAAACCTGTTGTTCTTTCTTATCGGCAACATATTTTTTCAGAACGTCTTTTTCTATCACAAAACCCACAACAATCCCCCCTACTTCATAAACATGACAATTTTCCGGCAAAATCAACATATATCAAGGTTATTGTACACTATATCCTGAAAAAAATCAATCTGAATAAGAATATTGTTTCCCATGAATTTATACTGTAAATATCAGTTGAATAAATCGTCGGAATATGGTAGAATGATACAGCATTCATAAATTTTCAGGAGTGATAAAAATGGAATATATTTTCAGTGACAGAGTAAACACCTTAAAACCGTCGGCTATCAGGGAAATTTTCAAATATGCTTCCGACCCTGAAGTCGTATCACTTTCAGCAGGCAATCCTGCTCCCGATGCTTTTCCCTGCAAAGCCGTTGCGGAAATTTCTGCCGAAATTTTCAGCACACGTCCCATTGACGCTTTGCAATACAGCGTCACCGAGGGTTATACCCCTTTACGCAACCATCTGAAAAAATATCTGAAAGAAAAATATAACATCGGTACGGAAAAAGATGACCTGATTATCACCTCAGGTGCTCAGCAGATTATGGATCTGGCAACAAAGTCACTCTGCAACGAGGGAGATACGGTTATCTGTGAAGCCCCCAGCTTTATCGGTTCGCTCAATACTTTCCGTTCCTACAATGCGAAACTTGTCGGCGTTCCTGTAGAGTCGGACGGTATCAATACCGAAATTCTGGAAGAAAAACTCAGAACAGAAAAAAATATCAGATTTATGTATCTTATCCCTAACTTTCAGAATCCGTCAGGCGTAACCATGAGTTTTGAAAAAAGGAAAAAAGTCTACGAACTTGCCAGAACATATGGCGTACTCATTCTTGAAGATAACCCTTACGGTGATTTGCGTTATTATGGTGAGGATATTCCGTCTATCAAATCGTTGGATACGGACGGTATCGTCATTTATTCAGGTTCATTCTCCAAAGTACTTTCTCCCGGCATAAGAGTGGGATTCTGTGTTGCTCCCTCTCCCATCGTACAGAAAATGGTTGTATGCAAACAGGGCGAAGATGTTCATACGAATATCTGGTCACAGATGGTCGCCTATGAGTTCATGACAAAGTACGACTTTGAAGGTCATCTGGAAATGTTAAGGAATCTTTATCGCAAAAAAGCTCAGTTTATGATGGATTTGCTGGACGAACATCTTGCTCCTTATGTCACTTACGATAAAATTGACGGCGGATTGTTCATCATGTGCAGGCTTCCTGAACATATTGATATGCTGGCATTCTGTAAAGAAGCGGTACTGAGAAAAGTCTGTGTCGTACCCGGTAACGCATTTCTGACAGATGAAAACGAAGAATGTCATACATTCAGAGTGAATTTTTCCACACCGACAGATGAACAACTTGAAAAAGGTGTGACTATACTTGGAAAACTGGTAAAAGAACTTTGCGAAAAAGGAGAATAACCAATCATGCAACAACCTGCAACCGAAGTCAGAGAAAGAAAAAAAGTCATATTCAGTGCTATACAACCTACGGGAACTTTTACGCTGGGTAATTATCTGGGGGCTATCAGGAACTGGATTCCTTTACAGGAAAATTTCAGCTGTATTTATGCCCTCGCCGATTTACACGCCATCACGGTCAGACAAGACCCCAAAAAGTTCAGGGAAAACATCTATGAGGCATATGCATTATTGCTTGCCTGCGGTATCGATTTGGAAAAAAGTCTGTTTTTTATACAAAGTCATGTCAGTACCCACGCAGAAATGGCATGGATACTCAACTGTTATACACAGTTCGGTGAACTTTCCCGTATGACACAGTTCAAGGACAAATCTGCCAGACACGCTGACAACATCAACGCAGGTCTGTTTACCTATCCGTCACTGATGGCAGGTGACATTCTTCTGTATCAGGCAGATATGGTTCCTGTAGGGGCAGACCAGATGCAACACCTTGAACTTACCAGAAATATTGCGGAAAGATTCAACGGTATATATGGCAATGTGTTTAAAGTTCCCGAAGGATTTGTTCCGAAAGTCGGTGCAAGGGTAATGTCATTGCAGGATCCCTCCAAAAAAATGAGCAAGTCTGATGAAAATATC
>CACYBZ010000408.1 GCA_902772795.1 uncultured Ruminococcus sp.
GGTAATATCAAGAAAAATCTGAAATTATCCGATAGAATTTATCATTGTGATAACTGCGGAAACACTGTTGACAGAGATTATCAGGCAAGTGTCAATCTGATGAGCTATTATGGATTAACGGCATAGCCAGAACAAGTGTCGTTAATATGTACCCATACGTTAGTGGGGAATTTACGCTTTTGGAGTGTCATAGCAAACATGAGTAGATTTATTATCGAAAATGGACACGGTGAACAAGGAATGGAACATAAAAGTTGATGTTATAGCTTTTTATAAGTTTTCAGTAACGGTGTTTAAATCGTGACGGATTCCTTAATGAAACGGGTGGAAACCTATCTGCCCAGATTTTCCAAAGGACAGAAAAAAATTGCCGAATATATCCGTACAGAATACGGCAAAGCCGCTTTCATGACCGCCGCCAAACTCGGCGAAACGGTCGGGGTGAGTGAATCTACCGTAGTAAGATTCGCTACCGAAATCGGCTATGGCGGATATCCCAAACTTCAGCAGGCTATGCAGGAAATGATTCGGGATAAACTGACCTCTTTGCAACGTATCGAAGTCAGTCAGGAAAGAATCGGTAACGGCAGTGTCATTGAACACGTACTCAACAGCGATATTGACAATATCCGTCAGACTATCGAAGAAACTTCGCCCGAAGATTTTCAGCAGGCGGTAAAGGTACTCTGCAACGCCCAGACCGTCTATATTTACGGACTGAGAAGTTCTTCTACACTGGCAGCCTTTCTGGGCTATTATCTCAATCTGCTTTTCGGCAACGTGAAAGTTATCTCTACCGCCGACCGTGCCAGACTTTATGAGGAACTTCACCGTATCAATGAAAATGATGTCATGATTGGCATTACTTTTCCCCGTTATTCCCAGCACGTCGCCACCGCCTTACAGTTCGCCATGGACAGAAAAGCCAAAGTCATCGCTATCAGCGACAGCCGAAATTCCCCTATTGCCCAGACCTCGGATTATTTTCTGCTGGCAAGAAGCGGTATGGCAACGATTGTTGATTCTCTTGTCGCTCCGCTGAGTATCATCAATGCGCTGATTGTCGCCACCGTCATTGAACGGAAAAAAGACGTTATTGACACGTTCACCGACTTTGAAAAGATATGGCAGAACTACGGTGTATACAATATGACACCTGACCATACTGAACACGGAGAAAACAAACATGAGTAAAGTCATTGTCATCGGTGCAGGAGCGTCAGGACTTATGGCGGGGGGATATGCAGGGTATTATGGCAACGATGTGCTGATTTTTGAGAAAAATGAATATGTCGGGCGGAAATTACGGATTACGGGAAAAGGACGGTGTAATCTGACAAACAACTGTGACAATACGGCATTTCTTGCCAATGTACCGACAAACAGCCGTTTTCTGTACAGTGCCATCAACAGTTTCAATGCACAGGATACCATGAACTTTTTTGAAGAAAAAGGACTTGCCCTCAAGACAGAACGGGGAAACCGTGTTTTTCCCGTGTCGGACAAGGCGGTTGACGTGGTGGAAGTTCTGAAAAAGTTTGTCAAAGACAACGGGTGTCGGGTTATCCATGAGGAAATCAAATCCCTTGTTGTGCAGGACAACACCGTCTGTGGCGTGAAAACCGTACAGGGCAAGACCTATCATGCAGACAGGGTCATCGTGGCAACAGGCGGAAAGTCTTATCCGAAAACAGGGTCAACGGGAACGGGGTATCTGCTTGCCCGACAGGTCGGACATACCATTGTTCCGCCGAAGCCCTCTCTGGTTCCGATTGTTTCCCGTGACAAATTCTGTAAGGAACTGCAGGGGCTTTCCCTGAAAAATGTTGCCCTTTCCGTTATTTTTCGCAAGAACGGAAAATCCGTCTATGAGGATTTCGGGGAAATGCTTTTTACACATTTCGGTGTCAGCGGGCCTCTTGTACTGAGTGCGTCGGCACATCTTACCGACAAACTGCTCAAAGACTATTATCTTTCTCTGGACATCAAACCCGCTCTGAGTGAAAAACAGCTCGATTTGCGGATACTGCGTGATTTTGAGTTGTTCATCAATAAAGACATTATCAACGCTCTGGGAAAACTGTTACCGTCAAAACTCATTCCCGTGGTACTCAGACGGGCAGATATCCCTTTTACGACCAAATGCAATTCTCTCACCAGAGAACAGCGTCATGCCCTTTTGCAGACAATCAAACATTTTACCGTCAGTTTACAGGAATTCCGTCCGCTTGATGAAGCCATTATTACTTCCGGCGGTGTGAGTACCAGGGAAATCAATCCCCGAACGATGGAGTCCCGACTGTGCCGAAATCTTTATTTTGTCGGCGAAGTGATTGACGTAGATGCTTATACGGGAGGGTTCAATCTGCAGATAGCGTTCAGTACCGCTTATCTGGCAGGAACACAATAAACCGTTTTCTGATGAAAGAACTGTCAGTTTTTTCAAGATATTATACACAAAGGAGATAGCTCATTATGATAGCAGTAGCAATAGACGGGCCGGCAGGTGCAGGAAAAAGTACCATCGCCAAGATGGTTGCCAAAAAACTTTCTTATATCTATGTGGATACAGGGGCATTGTACCGTGCGGTTGCTCTGTGTACCATACAGAACGGTATACTGTCTTCGGAGGAAGAAAAAATTACCGCCATGCTGAAACATACGGTCATTGAACTGAAATTCATTGACAATGTACAGCGTGTTTTTCTCAACGGGGAAGACGTTTCCGACAAAATCAGGACATCAGAAGTGTCCATGACAGCGTCCAGAACATCGGCATTGCCCGTTGTCAGAAGTTTTCTGCTGGACTTACAGCGTGATATTGCTGTCAAAAACAATATCCTTATGGACGGCAGAGATATCGGAACAGTAGTTTTGCCCGATGCCCAGGTCAAGATTTTTCTGACAGCGTCGCCCGAGTGCCGTGCGAAAAGACGTTACAACGACTATCTTGTCGCCGGCAATGTCAGCGAAAGTTATGAAGATATTCTGAAAGATATCCTCCAGCGTGACTATCAGGATTCCCACAGGGCGACCGCTCCGCTGAAACCTGCTCAGGATTCTGTGACGGTGGATACATCAGAAGATACGCTGGAAGAATCCGTGAACAAAATCATTGCCGTGATTGAAAGCAAGCTACGGAAATGATACCATCTGTTTTTTCTGCTTTACGGCAAAATCCATCAGAAAATGAGGCGATGTTATGAAAAACAACAATCCCAAGTCATGGTTCTATGCTTTTGCGACCGTCGTTGTCACTCCCATTATTACCCTGCTTTATCGGGTGAAATATAAAAACAAAAACAATATTCCCAAAGAAGGGGCATATATTATTGTTTCCAATCACCTTTCCAACCTTGACCCCGTTTTGCTGGCTATGGGACAGCGGAAAAGAAAATTACGGTTTATGGCAAAATCCGAACTGTTCAGAAACAAACTCTTTGCCAAACTGATATACTCTCTGGGGGCATTTCCCGTGGTAAGGGGAGAGGGGATTCAGCAGAAAGCGATTGCCACAGGAGAAGAAATTCTGGAAAACGGCGGAGCAATGGTTATTTTCTTTGAGGGCAAGCGTTCCAAAGACGGTGAATTTCTGCGACCCCGTTCAGGGGCAATGATGATTGCCAAAGAAACACATACCCCGATAGTACCCGCCTGTATCACCCCCGAAAAGAAACTGATGAAACCTTTTCGGAAAACACGTGTGACGTTCGGCGAACCGATGACTCCCGAAGAACTGGGCATTAACTTCAATGAAAAGGGAGCAAGGGATTTGCGGACAGCGTCGAAAAAAATCATGGAGATTCTTGAAAAAATGAGAGCAGAAGAAACATTCTGAGGGAGGAAAATCATGCAGATTACATTGGCAAAGACGGCAGGATTCTGTTTCGGTGTCAACAGGGCGGTCAATATGGTGTATGAACTTGCCGAAAAGGAAAAAGTCTGTACACTAGGTCCCATCATTCATAATGCGGAAGTCGTCAGCGAACTGAAAGCAAAAGGTGTGATGACGGCAAATGTTCCGTCACAGGTGCCGAAAGGCTATAAGGTAGTTATCCGTTCGCATGGTGTGCCGAAGAACGTCTATGAGGAAATACGTTCACTGTCGCTGGACTATGCGGACGCTACCTGTCCGTTTGTGTCCAAAATTCATCGTACAGTGCAGAAAGCCAGTGAAAATCATTCGGCAGTGCTGATTGTCGGGGACAGAAACCACCCCGAAGTTATCGGGATTCAGGGCTACTGTACGGGAGAATTTTTTGTCGCAAATGGTCA
>CACYBZ010000409.1 GCA_902772795.1 uncultured Ruminococcus sp.
GTTGTTAGGAACTATATTTTTTTACCATAAGGATGTGATAAATATACAGCTTGTTCATAATTTGTTTACTCATTCAAAAACCCTGGGCAAAGATGACTTTCTGCTTGACAATATCAAGATATGTTGCTAGAATACATACATAAGATTTCCAAAAGTTGTTCGTAAGACAGCAGTACCGTAGGGAGTACGGGGAGGGTTTGCCTCATAAAACAAACCATAGCCTCGGAAACTGATGCCTGTAAAATGAAATCCTTTGCAAGGTTGGGCGGATTAAAGAAAGCTCCCGCCTCTATAGGCGGTGAGTACTTCGCTAGTATCAGGAGGAATACAAATATGAATTTGATACCGAGTTTTTCTGTAGACCATACAGTTATCGTTCCAGGTATTTTTGTTAGTCGGGTGGATAAGGTCGGTAACAGTTCGGTGACAACTTATGACATAAGACTTACAAGACCAAACAGAGAACCTGCCATTGATGTAGCAGCAATGCATTCGCTTGAACACATCATAGCTACTTTTCTCCGAAACGACTCCGACTGGAAAGAAGAAATCATTTACTGGGGGCCGATGGGTTGCCTGACGGGTTTTTATCTTATTCTTAAGGGAAATCGTTCTCCGCAAGAGATTTACGACTTGATATTAAAGGCTTTCCAATCGGTAAAGGATAACCAAAGTGTTCCCGGTACTACGCCGAAAAATTGCGGACATTATCTTATGCACGACCTCGAAATGGCAAAATGGTACGCAGCGAAATTTGCCGATTACCTCGCCGCAAACTATGGAAATACAGCAATCTTTGAGTATCCGAAAGTGGAGCGACTTCTGACAAATGACGGACAACAGTTCTACGATTCATGAAAAACATACCGTTTCAGATAAGAACTGTTTTCAATGGTACAAACAGCATCAGAGAATAAGTTTTTATGCAACATACTGGCACCGATATTTTATAGGTGTCAGTTTTGTTTTTCGCTAAGTACGTCGGTTGTCGTAGAAGTGTGTTAAAATGTGGGATAAATCCAATAGCGGAACAATCATTTTTCTGTGGAAAGAGAGAAGTTTCAAGGGCGGTTTGTTCCGACCGCTTTTTGTTTTTTTATATGCTTTTTGTCTGACGCTTACAGAACAGCAGGGAAAATTTTATTTTGTCGTTTTCTGAAAATGATGATGACTTTTAGTCACAAACGTATCCGCTATGGCAAAAAAAGCTTTATAATGATACAATCAAGTCATAACGGTGGTTGGTTTATGGAGAAAGTCAAGCATATTTTTACCCACAAAGCGGATAAATCACAGATTCCTACAACGGATATTCTGGGGGTAAACATTGCGGATATCAATATGACACAGCTCATGGCGTTTACAGTGGAAAATCTGGAAAAACTCAAAGGCGATTATCTGTGTGTGTCGAATGTACATACCACGGTAACGGCATACGAACAGGAACAGTATCGGCAGATTCAGAGCAGCGGAATTATGGCAATTCCTGACGGTAATCCGCTGGCGGTCGTCGGCAGAAGACGTGGCGGTAAAAATATCGAACGCATTACGGGACTTGCCTATATGAAAGCGGTATTTGCCATCAGTCGTGAAAAACATTACCGTCATTTTTTCTATGGAAGTACACAGAATACACTGGATAAGATGTGTGAAAATCTGAAAAGGGAATATCCGTATTTAAACATTGCAGGAACGTACAGTCCGCCTTTTCGGGAACTTACCGAAAAGGAAAACAATGAAGTGGTTGCTTTACTGAATAATGCCAATGCGGATTTTATATGGATAGGTCTTGGAGCGATAAAACAGGAAGTTTTCATGTGGGAACATCAGGGAACGGTAAACGGATTTATGATAGGTGTAGGGGCAGGCTTTGACTATCTGGCAGGGAACATCAAACGAGCACCGGAATTTATGCAACGACACAGTTTAGAGTGGCTTTTTCGCTTATTTCAAGAACCGAAGCGACTGTTTAAGCGTTATCTTTACACCAACACAAAATTTCTATGGCATATTTTCATAAAGAGGAAGTAGAAAAAATGTTTTTTATGCGACAACTCAAATTATGGCGGTGTAAACTGATTGTTTTATGTAAACGCAATATTTCTATCGGAAAAAATTCCACATTCGGCAGAGGTACGGTGTTATGGTGTCCGAACCGTGTGACAATCGGGAACAATGTCTATATCGGAAAATACTGTACACTCGAAACAGATATTGTCATACAGGATAATGTGCTGATTGCCAACA
>CACYBZ010000410.1 GCA_902772795.1 uncultured Ruminococcus sp.
ATTTCCATAGTCACCATAGTTACCGTAATTTCCATAGTCACCATAGTTACCGTAATTTCCATAGTCACCATAGTTACCGTAATTTCCGTAGTCGCCGTAATTTCCATAACCACCCGACTCAGTATCACCATAATTACCGTAACTACCGTAATTACCATAACTCTTGGCTTCTCCATCACCGTAATTACCATAATTTTTGGCATCACTATCTTTTCCGTAACTGCCGTAGCCGTATCCGTATTTTCCGTATTTTCCGTATTTTCCGTATTTTCCGTACTTTCCGTACTTCTTGTAACTGCCGTAACCATATCCGTAACGACCGTAACGGCCATAGCCCTTTGTACCAAAAATACCCGATGCCATGTTATATACACAACCAAAAATATCTATCTTGCTGGAACCAAATTCCATAATCGCTTCTTTAATCCTGTTGACCTTGATGTAATCCTGTCTGACAACAAAAAGTACACCGCCCACATAATCCTTGAATTCCAACGCATCGGCTACAATACCCACAGGCGGTGCATCAATAATAACATAGTCAAACATAGACTCCAAAGCCTTAATCAAATCATACATTTGCCGGCTACCTATCAGTTCTGCCGCATTTTCAACGGGTATTGTTCCCGGCAAGACATACAGCCCACTTTTTTTCATTCGCACCAGTGCTTCTTCCAATGTACATCTTCCCGTAATGACATCAACAATGCCCAATTCATTTTCTTCTTCTGCAATAACAAACTGTCCTCTCAACGACGGATGTCGCAAGTCGCAGTCGATAATGATGGTATTGTAATGTTTTTTCGCAAACGAAATAGCAAGGTTAGAAGATAACGTCGTTTTTCCTTCACCGGCTCCCGTACTGGTAATGACAAAAGAATTAATATGTTTTTCCTCACACTCATTCATAATACTGTTTCTTAGTGAAAGAATCGCCTCTTTGAAACGGGCATCTACGTGAAGATTATCCAATGAAACAATGTTAGAAACATTACTGCTCTTTTTGTTGATAACCTTGACAACAGTACCTATTTTTCTGGTATTCAACAATTTTTCCACGTCATCAGGCGTTCTTACTGTAAAGTTGAATATTTCTAACAGTGTTGCCAGCACCAGAACAATCGCAATCCCCAGTCCTGCACCTTTCAGGGCATAGACTCTGTAAGTTATCGTACTAATCGGAGCAGAAGCTGCTGTGGGAGGGGTAATAATAACAAGTTCTGTTTCACCGACAATGTTATCTGCCACCTGCGGATAATTATTCAAAGCCGATTTCAGTATCTGATAAGCCATTTCATAATTATTGGCCGTTGCTACAACGGTAAAAAATCCTGTACCTTCCATTTTACTGGGATATATCGTTCCCGGGACATATCCCAGTCCCAAATCTTTTCCCATGATGTCCGACAACTGGGAACTGGTAAGAACAAAGGCAAACGTATCATCCAGTTGATCCGAAGACGTTCCTGATGAATAGGAAGAAATCGTTGAACTTTTCGGGAATATAGAAACGGTTGCTGATGCACTGTATGTAGGGGTATAATTTTTATAGGCATTCATAACAAACAACAAACTGAGAATTCCTGACAAGATAGGCATAAGCCACCATATTCCTTTTAATCCCACTGCCATTCTTTTGAATATATCGATGAAAGTGAGGTTGAACATCTGATTAAGAGCACCGTCCTGATTCTGACTGCTGACTGTACCGCTATTATTCATTACTCCAGAACCTCCTTTTCATCTGTTATTGATCGTCGGCATATTTACCATAACCACCATAAGCTCCATATTTACCATAGGCTCCATATTTGCCATAACTACCATATTTACCATAACTGCCATATTTACCGTAACCACCGTAACTGTATTTACTGCCGTAGCCATAGCCATAGCCGTAACTGTATTTTCCGTAAAGTGCACCACCTGTCAAAGCAACTGTTTCCGCATCGTTATATACACACCCTAATATCGGAATTCCTGTGTCCAGCATCAAATCAATACTGTCATTAATCGTGATGGCCGTAGCAATGTCACGTCTTACTACCAGCAATACCGAATCACTGATTTTAATAATATCTTCCGCATCAGCAACAAATCCTAACGGCGGTGTATCCAATATTACATAGTCAAAATCTTTTCTTGCGGTATCCAGCAGATATTTCATTTTCTCTCCCGTAATCAGTTCATTGGCTCTTGGCGTACCCTTTCCGCAACCCATAATGGTGATTTTCAAAATTTCATCATAGTGGTAGGCATCGGAAAGCCGACAATTTCCCAGAAGAAAATCAATGACAGTTTCTCCATTCGGAATGGGCTTCTGTAAAAATTTGGAAACAGCCGGTTTCCGCAAATCGGCATCAATCAACAGCACTTTATAGTCCATTTTTCCTAAGTCCAGAGCCAGATTGACCGCAATGGTTGTTTTTCCTTCGTTTTCCAGCGAACTCGTTACAGAATAAATTTTCCGGTTATTGTTACGGGCATCAGAAACAACCTGCCTCCTCAGTTTCTTGAACGACTCACGAAAAGCAAAGCCGATAACGGGATTCATCAGCGACAATGATTTTTTGACACCTTTTACTTTTTCTTTGAAAGTAAATTTCTTTTTCTGCCTGGGAATAGATATCAGCTTTTTGATGTTCAGTTTCTTTTCGACATCTGTTTCTTTTTTGATAGTATCCTTGAAGAAAGACTTCACTCCAAAAAAGAGTACCATAACCGCCACACCAACTCCCAACGCTTCCACAGCCAGTGTATTGGCATTGGACGAATTAATCGGTGACGTTGGCACACTTGAAGCGTATATTGTTTTCAACACGACACGACTGATATATTCCTTAGTAAAAACAGGATAGACATCAAATACTTTATTCAAAGCCTGGTAGGCTTTTATCGGAGAATCCGATGTAACATTGACTGTCATAATGTTTGTATTGTCTACGATACTGCAATTCAATGTTCCCGGAAAAGATTTATACCCCATTTCCTCCGCTACCCGATCCTGCAACTGAGAAGTATTGAACACCACCATCAGGCTGTTTGCCAATCTGATGGACTCCGATAAATTATCATAAATATTGACCGTATCGTTACTGTTTTTCACCAGAAAAGTTGTCGATGCGGTATACATCGGCTGATATGTTTCTGAGGCAAAGACAAACCCACCTACCGCACATACAACACCAACAATAATGATAATGTTCCACCGACGCAATATATCCTTAACAATACTGCGTAAATCAAAAGAATAATTCATTCCTGCATCTTTGATAATACTGCTTTCTTCTGTCGTTGTTTGGTTTTCCATAAGTTTGTCACTTCCTTTACTCCATGAGCGTTACCACCGAATTATAATACACTTTATCTCCACAGCTGTTCGTTACCGAAAGTACGACAGGGAAAATCCCTTTTTTCAGATTGTCACTGCCGGAATCCAGTGATTCTATTTTCAGCCATTCGCTGATATCGCCGTCGATAACATCTGTTGCCTTAAAACACGCAAGAACACTGGAATATCGTCTTTCCTTAATGGTCGGAACTTTTTCTAACGGTGCAATGACCGGTGACTTATAATCTGTATATCGGATTCGTTTTTTGGCTTTCGTGACGTTATTATCTGAATCACATACAACATAGGTCACATCTCTTTCTATATCCTTGATTTTACGGCCGTCCTCATTTTTCCAGATAATGTCCGATATATTTTCCACAATAACATCGAGGGTAATATCTCCGTCTTCCACGTCTGTCGCTTTCACTCCATTGAGCAATTCCATTTTCGTGACTTTGACACTGACATCTGTTTCATATTTTTCCGAAAACGTAATTACAGGAGGATTGACATGTCTCAATATCTTCATTCTGTTGTAGTAAAAAACGCCAAACACCGCCACAGCAATAAAGACGGCAGTAAAAATGACTTTCCGTACAACTACTAATCTGAAAAAAGTAGTAAATTCTATAAAATTAGCAATAAACTTTCTCTTGAAATCAGACACCCATTGCTCCTCCTTATATTTGCGATTACCTGCTTATTTTTCAAAATACCCCATAAACGGAATGCTTTCAATAGGGGTGATACCCACTATGCCGACTACTGCTGATCACTCTTTGATTTGTCAGAATTCTTCTGGGATTTATCCTGCAAAGACGGTCAGCAGTCATTTGTCCGTAATAGTCAGCGATGCAGTCATAGGCATCATTGAGTATCGGTGTACGGGCATAGGGACGATGTCCGTCACTGGCAACAGCGTGAACCAGTCCACGTTCCAACAGAAAATGGACGGTTTCTTCTACCGCCTGTCCGAAACGTCCTACGATACTTCCACGGTTTACCTGCATCAGACAACCACTTCGTATCCAGTCATGTACCATATACGGAAAATTCTGCACAAAAATATATCGCTCGGGATGAGCAAGCAGTGGGGTAAGACCTGTTCTCTGTACTTTTTCCAGAATATAACTTACCCACATCGGATCTTCTTCAAAAGCAAATTCTATCAGCAGATATCTGGTTCTGTTGATAGGAATAATTTCTTCGGCTTTTATCAGTTCGTCCACATCGTCACTGGCATAAACTTCCATTCCGAGATATACCTCAATATCAATATGACGTTTTTCTACTTCCTGTCTGATTCTTTCATATCTTCCGATGATAGTAGAATTCATATAATTCATATATCCGTCAGGCACATTGCAATGAGGTGTCAACACGAGGTGATGCGTACCGTTATCACTTGCCATTTTCAGCATTTCCAACGACATTTCCAGACTTTCTGAACCATCATCTACCCCATAGAGAATATGAGTATGTAAATCCGTCATAATTTCAGCTGATATTCCTTTACTATACAAATATACATGGCATCATTATAACACAAATTATCTGAATAGCAAATTGTTTTGGAAGGATTTTTTAAAATTTACAGAAAGTTTTAAATGTCATCAGAAAATAACAATGCTTTCTGCCATATATTTTTCCTGACAAAAGAACTTCCGGGAATTGCACTTCATTTCACAGTTTTATCTGTTATTCTGTAAAATGAAATCATTCTCCAATCAACACCAGTTTCCAACTTTTGAAAAATTACGTTATATATTGTGGTAGTAGCAAATTTAATGCCACTATATACAGTGGCAAAAATTAA
>CACYBZ010000411.1 GCA_902772795.1 uncultured Ruminococcus sp.
GTTGCTGTGTTGTATGGTGTTTAATTGACTGTTGTAGTTGATTTTTGGTTGCTGTTTGGATAAATTCTTTGTTTAAGATACATATAGTTGTTTTACGGTGTTGATGTTTAGTTTTTTGAAAAATGCTTAGTCTGAAGAAATTCAGTGAAAGTTCAACGTTTTAGAAATTTTGCACGATAAACAATAGAGTGTTTAGGCTTTAGGGTTTGATTATTGACGCAGTGGCTGAAAATACATAAGAACAGTGAGATAGTGTTTTTCAATTTGTAGTCGGGTGCATTTTATGGAATGCCTATAGTGTATTTTGCATTTTGAAAGCTCGGATGCGATGCAGACGTTGACCGGTCTGAGGAAAAGTGTTTGTGTTTTTCTAAAAATACTTGTATGGTTTGCGTGTGATGGGTGTTTAGGTGCATGATGCTTTTATGTGAATTACTTTCTTTAGGGTATCGGTGGTTCGTTCAGACACTTACCATTTTACACCTTTTGGAGAGTGATTCACTTTTTCTTTTTTAGTAAAGAGTGTAGAAACTTGTTTCAGGATATAGTTCAGCAGGATTTGGATATCAAGTGAAAATTTTTGGTCTGATTGTCGGAACAGCAAAACTGTCGCAGTGAATTTCAGGATAGTTGTTTAGTAGAGCTAAGTGTGTGGATTAGGTTAAGTTAGTAAAGAGTATTCACAAGACAATTATAATGTGTTTGAAAAAGGGGACGTATACGAATGATATGTCGTGGAAGAAAAGGGAAATATCAGTTGTATGATCATTATTTAGCGAAAGGGGGAGAGGGTTCAGTATATGAAATCATCAACTGTAAAGGTTCTGTTGCCAAAATTTATCATGACAGCAAACTGAAAACGAGCAGTCGTATTCTTGAAAAAAAACTGAAAACGATGACTTTAAATATTGGTATCAGTCCTGTTGTCAATAATTTTTTAAAGGTGGCGTGGCCTCAGGATGTGTTGTATGATGACAGAGGTGGAAAGTTTATAGGGTTTGTTATGCCGAAATTGCAGACAAACTATAAAATCTATCATATTCAGCAGGACGAAAATCATCGTAAAAAATTGTTTCCAAATTACACGTGGAAATATGCTGTTCAGTATGCGTATAATCTTGCATGGAATGTTGCGTACCTTCATATGAATGATATTGTGATAGGCGATTTAAATATGAACAATATTGCGATAGATACAAAGGGACATGTTGTTCTGATAGATTGTGATTCTTTTGATATTACCAACAAAGCGACAGGTGAACATTTTAAATGTGAAGTAGGTATGCCTGAGTTACTCGCCCCTGAAATACAAAGTCACTCAAGAATAGCAGATGCAAATTTCACAAAAGCGGCAGATGATTTTTCGCTGGCCATTCATATTTTCAGATTGCTTATGATGAACGCAGACCCGTTCTGTGCAAAGCTAGTGGGAAAGAATGTAGATTCTGTGTCAGCATTGGATGCCAATACAAGCATTCTCAATGGAGAATCGCCGTTTTTCAGAAAATTGCCTAATAAAATGATTCCGCCCTGGGCTCCCCCGATGGACTTGCTTTCAAATGATATTGCTGAGGCATTCAGAAATACATTCTATTATAAACCAACAACGGTAATTCAAAGTATTGCGAAGAGAACAACGGCGGAAAAATGGACTGAACTTTTGTTCAAGTATGCAAAAGCAGAACCTAATCCTAATTTAAGAACCTGTCCTGTGGGACATGTATATTCTGCACATAGAACTTCTTGTCCTTTTTGCACAATGAACAAGAAAAACTAGTATTGAATTTTTTGATGATGTTTGTTTTGAGCATGAAGAGTGTTTTTGCTCATGTGATTGGCTGATGGTTGTTGCAGAACATTGCCATTTAACCTGAATGGGCAAGAAGTCTCCCGCTTCTAAGGCGGTGGGATGAATTGCCCGTCAGCCGTAAGGCTGGCTTTTCCTTGAAAACATAAATATATGTTGTTAAGATACACATATGGGGTTTTCAAAAGTTGTTCGTAAGACAACAGTACCGTAGGGAGTACGGGAAGGGTTTGCTTCATAAAAAAACATAGCATCGGAAACTGATGCCTGTAAAATGAAATCCTTTGCAAGGTTGGGCGGATTAAAGGAAGCTTCCGCCTCTGTAGGCGGTGAGTACTTCACTAGAAAGGACGCCGTTTTCCGGTTTTTTTAAAGTAGGTATGGTATATTGTATGTGCTGATGAAATGAATTGTACGGTATGTAATATTAAAAATCAAAGACTGGAAACTGGTGTGGAAAGGAGAAAACTGCCTGAGATTTAAGGCAGAGAGAGATAGATGTCAACATATGTAGGATTTAAAGGAAACAAATATAGCTTTGGTGACAGTGAAAAGCTTGCCGAAGGTGGAGAAGGGGTTGTCTATAAAATTTTAGGGAACAGCAGGCAAGTTGCCAAACTGTATAAAGATGACCATTTTAATTCATCACCGGGTTTGCGAGAGATTACAGAAAGAAAATTAAAAGCTATGCTAAGATTCAATGTAAGTTCTATTGTCAGTGGAAAACTTAGACTTGCATGGCCTGAAGATATTTTGTATGCGAATGGCAGAATGGTTGGTTTTGTCATGCCGGTAGTAAGTTCTACAACAAAAATCTTTTCCATATGCCGAACAGGAAAAGCAAGATTGAGATTGCACAGTGATTATTCATGGAAACATGCTGTGCAATATGCTTATCTTTTGTCATGGGTTGTAGATTATCTGCATACTAATGGAATAGTAATAGGGGATATGAACCAGAATAATATAATAGTAGATGTCAAGAACTCTACGATTGTATTGATAGATTGTGATTCTTTTGACATCACAGACCCGATTACCAAGGAACATTTCCCTTGTACCGTAGGATTTCCTGAAATGCTTGCTCCCGAGATTCAGGGCTGTACGACATTGTCAAATGCCCCTTTTTCTATGGAAAGTGATAATTTTTCTTTAGCAATTCATATTTTCAGACTTTTAATGAATAATGAGTATCCGTTTGGTGGAACGGCTCTCAGTACAGTGGGCGCCTCGAAAAGTTTGAGTGATATTCAGATGAATACGGATATTATCAACGGTGAATGTCCGTATGTCAGAAATTGTAAATATAAAATCAGAAAGGGGAGTCCGACTCTTTCTGTGCTTCCTCCCAATATACAGGAATTGTTCAGAAGAACGTTTTACTATACGCCGACTACTGTATTGGTCAACAAACGAAAACGAGCTACTGCATATGAGTGGGTTACGGCATTGCTTCCTTTGGCGACAGCACAGGTCGGTGGCCCGGAACTGGCAGTCTGCTATAACAACACAAGCGGAGGACCGCATATATATCCTGCACACAATATAAGTTGTCCATGGTGTGAAATCGAAAAACAAACAGCCCAGATATCTGTTCAGCAATCAACGCAGATGAATCAAAGTACAGTTGTCAGAAATAGTACCGCAGCGGCAAACAACACACAGGTATCATACACTGGATCGAAGTCAACAGTCAAGCGAAGTGCTGGACTGCTCTACGTAATCATGATAATTTTTGGAATAGTAAGTGGTTTTGTTTTTAATGAACGGGTAGGTAGTTTTGTCAATAGCAAAGCATCAGCCCATATTAGCTATGGTTTGTATGGAATAGCTTTGGCGATTATCGGTATAATCAGTGGAGTGGTGGTAAGTCATTTAGCGGAAGACTCTTATATATATGCTGACAGTGGTATACCGTATTTCTTTTTGGGACTGGTGGTTTTGATTATACCGCCAATAATTATTGCATTGCTGGGACTGGCAGTTTCGTTGGTGATGGTATTATTTGAGGCAATAGCGGCGATAGTTATTTTATTCTGTGTTTGTTCATTATGCGGAGGAAGTTAAGCAAAAGATATGTTCTTTTCGAGCGTTACAGACATTGTTTGGAGTGTGATTTAAATTGCGTAAAACATCTACCGAAAATTATTTGCGAGTAAATTCGCCCGATGAGGTGGATTTGCGTCAAGATACCTATGAAAACGAAGAATTAGTATTCGACCATCCTCCCATTTGTCAGACTCAGTACAGTTTTGAAAATGGGATTGGCAGTTTTTGTTTTTCCCAAAGGGGAGAATCACACATAAAAAGTAATACACCGTGTCAAGATCGTTGTGCAATGAAAATGGTGCGAGGCCAGTCCATTGTTGTTATGGCTATTGCGGACGGGGTAGGTTCATGTGAATTGTCTGATTTCGGAGCTGACTGGGCGACACAAGTTGCTACGCAATATTTGTATGAAGAAATTTCAGAGCTGACCCGAAACGGGGAAAAGAATATACTTGACAATGAAACAGTCGGTAGAATTTTACGTGGAGCAATGGAATTAGCATACAATGAAGTATCAAGAAGAGCACAGGAAATGGAACAAATATTTTTCTTGTTTCAATCTACCCTGACATTGGTTATATTTGACGGAAAAGATTTATATTTTTCTCATGCGGGAGATGATGGCATCGTTGTGCTTACGTCAAAGGGCAGGCTTGTCATGGCAACGACCCGACATAAAGGAGATGAAGCATCAAGTGTCTATCCTTTGCAAAGCAAAACGACCTGGCAGTTTGGAAAAGTAGAAGATGTTGTTGCGATTGTTATGGCAACAGATGGTGTTCTGGACAGTTTCGTCATGAATTCCTTTGAGAACAACAGGATTTATTATCCTTTTTTAGAACGGATATTCACATCAGAATTAAATTCATTGGACTGTGTACAGAGATTATGCAACTATTATTTCAGCATTATGGAAGGTGCAGAATACCGGAAAAAAGTTACAGATGATATGACATTCGGGGTGATTGTGAATCAGAACACGCTTTCAAAAACACGTCTGCCAAAGTTTGATAAAGTGGAGTGGGAGGATAAAACAAGAGAGTATACTCAAATGAGACGTGAAGCTCTTTATCCGTCAAATAAAAAAGATACACATCAGTTTCAAAAGGAAGAGGAGAAAGAAGAGGAAGAGGAGGAACTGTCTTTTCAAGACCAGGATGATTCCCCTTTGACTTATCCGAAACCTGAACAGATCTTTCAAATAGCTCAAAGACCTGATTCCTGTAAAAAACAGAGTGCAGACGAGTGTACGGCACAACATGAGGAACAGCGTACAGCTCAAAAGTCGGTGACAAAGTCCGGTACAAGAAAGAAGAAGAAAAAGAAGAAGAAAAAGAAAAATTGGTTTTGTACGTTTATTAAAAAAGTTTTTTCTCATAATGATGAAGAACAGTGAGCAAACAGGTTGAACTTGCTGTATAAATCATATGGTAATATTCTTATAAATATCTGTCGTTTATTTAAAAATGTGTAGATTTGAGGTGTTTTAATGGGAAATGTTGTTAATGATATGAGCGAAGTGAAAGGTGTTTCAGACAGGAAGAACGATACGACAGGAAACATGAATACTGGAACTCAGAAAATCAATAGACAGTATATGTATGAAGATAATGAAGAACCAGTCATTTTTGAAAATGAACTGGAATTACCAAAACCGACATATGATTACGTCGATGGTATCGGTGTATTTGGATATTCCCAGAGAGGTAAAAGACATCTTGCAAATGGCAGGCCTTGTCAGGACAGAAGTAAATTTGTTTATATTGAAAGCAAAAAAGTCCTGATTTGTGCAATAGCTGATGGTTTGGGTTCTCTGGAATATTCACAATATGGAGCAGATTGTGCAGTAAATGCTGTTATTGCGTATTTGCAGAGAGAATTAGAACATTCTGAACTGTTAGTTGATGACATCTATTTCACAAAGCTATTGAAAGATGCTATGGAATATGCTTGTCAAAGTGTGCAGAGACTTGCCGGTGAACATAATTTGTTGCAGACTTCATTGCAATCAACACTGACATTTGGTATATATTACGGAAAAAATTTGTATTTTGCTCATGTGGGAGATGACGGAATAATTGCCCTCAACGACGAAGGCGTTTATGGCATGATTACTGTTCGAACGAAAGGAAAGACAGCAACCAGTGTTTACACTCTCCAAAGTAAAGAACAGTGGCAGTTCAGAAAAGCAGAAAATATTGTTTCGTTTGTCATGGTTACAGATGGTGTTCTGGATAGCCTAATCAAGCAAGACAATGAAATCAATGAAGTCAATTCCAGATTTTTAAAAGGTGTATTTGATAATACAGTGAGCAATGAATTTGATGTGAAACAAATTTGTGATAGGTACTATGATGATATGGAAGACGGATACAGAGAATATGTAACTGATGATATTACATTTTTAGCAGTGATGAATTCCAATAACGACAAAGGAAGAAGGTCTGTTTTTGATCAAGAATATCAAAAACAAAAAGAGATGAGTAGCAATGAAAACACTAAAACCGTTGTTCTGAAAATTACAGAACTGGATACGGCGTTGTCCAAAGAAAGCGACACCGTAAGGAACGATGATTTAAATACTGATATGCAGAAAGAGCCTGAATTACCTCAACTGATATTGCCTGAAGCAGTTTGCGAATATGATGATGAAAGAAAAATGGGATTTTTTGCTTTTTCGCAGAGAGGTCAGTCGCATATAGAAGCTGAAATGACGTGTCAGGACAGATGTGGTTTTAAATACATCAAAGAAAAGGGAATATTTATTGGTGCGATAGCTGATGGCGTTGGCAGTTGTGCATATTCGGACTATGGTTCATCATGTGCAGTGGAGTCAGCGATTCATTTTATTGAAGAAGAGTTAAGAGTACGGTTCAAAGGAGAACAACTGGAAAATCAGTATATGGGAACGCTGTTGCGGAATGCTATGCAGGTTGCTTATGACAGTGTAAAGAAAAGGGCAGAGGAATTGCAACTGGTTTTGTACCATATGCAGTCAACGCTTACCATAGCGGTATATGATGGAAAAGATATATTTTTTGCCCATGCCGGAGATGACGGGATAGTGGCACTTAAGCACGACGGAACTTATTCTATGATAACAGTAAGGCACAAAGGGGAAGAATCCAGTAGTGTTTATCCTCTCCAAAGTATCCAAACGTGGCAATTTGGAAAAGTTTTGGATGTCAGATCTTTTGTCATGGCGACAGATGGTGTACTGGACGCATTTGTAAAGAGCGAGTATGAAAATAACAGAGTTTATTTGCCGTTTATTGAAGAAATATTGAACGCATCTTTCCGTTCAAAGAATGATGTAGAGTCGGTATGCAAGGATTACTTTGATTATATGTCAAGTTCTTCCTACAGGCGAGTTGTAAGAGACGATTTAACGCTTTTAGGTTTTGCTAATTGTAATGATAAAGAGCAATTCATAAAGCCACAGTTTAACAAAGATGAGTGGAATAAGAAAACAGAAGAATATGCCGAAGCAAGAAGACAAGCGTTGTATTCTGAAAGCGAAAAAGAAAAATTAGCAAGAGAACAACAGCCGTATGAAACTAGCGATGTCGGATATAAGAATCAAAATAACTATCAACAGCCGAGAACGCCGAACTCATCCTATCAACAACCTAGAACACCAAACCCATCTCATCAACAGCCGAGAACGCCGAACTCATCCTATCAACAATCGAGAACGCCGAACCCGTCCTATCAACAACCTAGAACACCAAACCCATCTCATCAACAGCCGAAAACGCCGAACTCATCCTATCAACAATCGAGAACGCCGAACCCGTCCTATCAACAACCTAGAACACCAAACCCATCTCA
>CACYBZ010000412.1 GCA_902772795.1 uncultured Ruminococcus sp.
ACACCTTACCCACTATATGATACCGTCAGCGTTCTTACAACTGGAAAAATTCCCTGTAACGCCCAACGGAAAAACAGATGTCAGAGCCTTGCCTGAACCTGTTGTCAGTGAAAACAACGACTATATTCCCCCGTCAAATGAAACAGAAGCCTATTTCTGTAATCTGTTTGCGGAAATTCTCCACATTGACAAGGTGGGTATCCATGACAGTTTCTTTGAAATTGGTGGTACATCACTGGTTGTCACATCTGTGGTTATCAGTGCCAGCGAAAAAGGCTATGCCGTCAGCTATTCTGATGTATTCAAATATGCCACTCCGAAAGCACTTGCCCGACTGGTGACAGGTACAGCCGAAGAAGAACCTACATTATCGGCAACCGATTTCAGCAAATATGATTATACGGCTATCCATAATCTGCTTGCGGAAAATACCCTTACTGCCTATCAGAACAGCACAATGAGAGAAATCGGCAACATTCTGCTGACAGGGGCAACAGGATATATGGGAGCCCATCTGCTTTCACAGTTTTTGCAGAAAGAAACAGGTACAGCATATTGTATGGTACGAAAGGGACAGTTTGAAACGGCCGAACAGCGGTTACGCAATCTGTTATACTATTACTTTGAAGACCGCTATGAAAAGGACATCGGAACAAGAGTTATTGTTCTGGATGGCGATGTTACCGACTACCGTTATTTTGAACCGTTTGAACAGTTTGCTATCCATACCGTGTTCAACTGTGCCGCAAATGTCAAACATTTCTCCAGCGGAACAGATATTGAAGATATTAATGTCGGCGGTGTAAGGAACTGTATTGCTTTTTGTCAAAAGACAAATACAAGACTAATTCATTTCTCTACAACCAGTGTGGCAGGTGCTTTTGCACAGCAGGCAAAAAATAAATCGCATACCCTCAACGAACAGAGTATGTATTTCGGACAGTTACTGGACAATCAGTATATTTCCTCAAAAATGCTGGCAGAGAGAGAAGTTATGCAGGCAATCGTCGAAAAAGGACTTGACGGTAAAGTTATCCGTGTGGGAACTCTGGCGGCAAGAGAGTCAGACGGTGAATTTCAGATTAATTTCCTGACCAACAGTTTTATGGGGCGTCTGCGTTCGTATCGGTTACTGAAATGTTTCCCGTATTCTATGATAAACACCCTGTTGCGTATGGGACCCATCGACAGAAGTGCAGAAGCCTTTTTACTGCTGGCAAAGACACCCACAAAATGTTGTCTGTTCAATGCGGTAAATAATCATACAGTGCCTCTCGGCTATGTCATCAATATGATGAACAGAGATGGTATGAATATCCGATTTGTCGAACATCGTGAATTTGTCGATGCACTCAGCGATGCCGAAAAAGACCCACAGAAAGCTGCTATTCTTTCCAGTATGCTTGCCTATAAGAATATGAACGGCGGAACATCAGCTGTATCTGTTGCGGTCAGAAGCGACTATACTACCCAGATTCTGGCACGAATGGGCTTTTTCTGGAATCCCACCGATGAAAAATATATCCGACAGTTTATTGAAGCTCTTGTTCAGCTCGGTTTCTTTGACGAAACCAATCTCAACAGGTAAGGTGACAGTATGGAACGAAAAGGAAAACTCGTCAGTAAAAAATACAGAGAATATTTTCTGGCAACACTTTTTATGAGCGGTTCTATCTCTATTGCTTCTGTTGTGGATAAAATTATGATAGGCAACATTCTGGGGTCAGTCGAACTTGCGGCGGCAAATGCGACAAACTCTGTTATCAGTGCATTGAATATTATCTTTGCTTTCTTTATCTATGGCGGCAACACCCTTGCCGCCATGTACAGAGGGAAATGTGACAAAGAAAAATCCAATAAAAGTTTTACCATTTCCATTATTGGCGGTGTTGTTGCGATGGGGATTTTTGGCATAATTGCTTTTCTGTGCCGTTCTCCCATCGCACACGCACTGATAAAAAACAAAGAGGACTTATATCCCTATGTCTATGATTATCTTTTTCCCCATTTTTTTCTGGGAATTTTTATGATACTGATTAACGGTATTTCAGCGTACATCAGGGTTGACGGACTGAAAAATCTTTCCATA
>CACYBZ010000413.1 GCA_902772795.1 uncultured Ruminococcus sp.
ATTCTATACACTTTAGTGGGGCTTTCGCGTTGCTCGGTTTTCAGACAGGTGGGCAATGCGAAGGACTTTACATCGTGAACGGGGCAATTGCAAGGCTCCACGAATTATGTTTAGCGTGGGGTGACAGACTGGGGCAGGAGAAGGAGTTAACCAAATTTGAAATTACAATCTAACAAATAATAATTATTAACAAAATGACACTAATAGAATCAATCAAAAGATGCATTGGAAAAAAATATTTTTCCACAGAAGGTCGAGCACCATTAAGTGAATACTGGTGGTTTGCACTTTACAACGTTTTAGGAGCTTTCATTGTTTCATCTATAGGCTTTGCCATAAAAGAGAACATTGGAGGTACTTTAATAGCAATATGGGTGATATTTCATCTTTCTCCTAATATATGTGTATTTGTCAGACGGCTGCACGACGGGGATCACTCTGGCTGGAACATCTTATGGGGACTTTTAGGAGGCATTGGAGCAATCATTCATTTAATTTTAGTACTTGACAGCGGTACGAAAGGAGTAAACAAATATGGTTCTCCATATCCATATGATGAAGATGACATCAAGCTTACCCCCTATCAGTTTGCCCAGATCAAAGCCCAACTGAATCAAGCATGGCAAGAAAAATACGGAACGCCTTATCCCAATCCCAATGCAACAAGCATTCCCAATGAGCATATGGCCGTATGGTCGGAATGGCAGGAAAAACAGAATCAGCAACCTATTCAGGAGGAACAGACACAGATTTCAAATGAAAACACGCTTTACAGTCAACAACATCCCTCCAAATCATCCGCCGGATATGGCAATGAGATATGCCCAACTTGCGGGACTCAGATTCATAATTCTGATGCGACCTATTGTTGGAGATGCGGCAGATTCATAAATAACCAATCTTCATAATCATAATTCAAAATGAAAACACAAAAGGCCCTAACAATCATTATCGTACTACTTATCGCACTGATAAGCTCATACCCTTTTATTAGTTGTGAGAATAAGTATTCAAAAGAATTTAAAGAATCAATAAAAAAAGCAAACGACCAATGCCCCTACCCTATTGGTGGTGGTCTGGGCACTTTAAAAGCCATAAAAATAGAAGACGGCTATGTTGTATACTATTATTCTTTCGTAGACTCAGACAATGAAATTGTGAATAACTACAAAAAAAACAAGGAATTAATGAAGAAGCAAATGGAACTTTCATTCCTTGTACAAAACGGCATAGGAAATAGCAGCGGTACACAGACACTTGACATGCTGATTAATAATAAATGTGGCGTAAAACATGACATCGAAACTGAATCAGGAGAGCATTTTGATGTGGTTCTTACTGTTGATGAATTACAAGAAATAAAGAAAGAGTATGAAATGTCTCCTGCCGATGCAATGGCAGAACTCATGAGAGTTCAAATAGAAATGCAACGGACATCGTTGCCACTAATGCTTGAAGAAGGACTCTACCTCGCTGACATCACAATGGATTCTGATGATCTATCACGAATATATGAATTGGACGAAAACATATATGACATTGACGAATTTGAAGCTGTCATGAAAGAAATAAAAAAGGGGAGCCTTGACCAAGACGAAATAGATCCATCCGAACTGACATTCTACCATCTCTGTAAAATAAGCCATATCGGTCTTAAAGATGTGTTTGTTGGAAAACAGAGCGGAAAAAAATTTGAGCTCAGGACTTCATCTCATGAAATCCAAGAGAACATCAAACTACCTGCTGTATTTGGACTCAAATAATTAAAGACAGCCCCATCAAAAAAATGGTTCTTCGGGAATTCGTGTGGAAAGTTTGACCTGAGTCAAGTTCGATTTAATTCTCCATGCCTGACATGATTCTATATTCATCAATAAGTCAGCGCCTTGCAAGGTCAATATACCAAATTGTAGATAAATAACTGAATGCAAGCGGCTTGCAACTCACACGAATTCCTGAAATACAAAAAAATCATAATATCTTGGAATAAAATCATATAATGAATAACAAACTAAAAAAGACAGAATTTTCTAATACTTTCTTGAGACATATCACACTAACATCATTATGTCTCATTGTTTCACTTGCTTCACACGCAAAGAATATCGATTACACCTTTGACAACGTCTTCACCATGTCGGTCTCTGACAAAATGGAACTGAGGGAATCAGATGACCTATATACCAAATTCATGAATGATGTCCTAAATGTCAACACAAACGGAGAAGTCATTTTTCAGCTGAAGGATCTAAAAGACATGAATGCTCAAGCACAAAAGTATTATTGCCGCATTATGGTAAAAATATTTCATGGTGATGACGTATCTGTGTCCTGTTGCAATGACTTTGATTTTACTCAGGAGAACTTGGATGAAATGGTTGATTTAGCATGGCAATACATAGAAGAAGACAAACGGCAAATCAAGCAGCATGATCCTAATTTCAATCCCAATGAATATGGATTTTTGGAGCAGCCTAAAGCTACCATTGAAGAGAACTCTAATGGATTGGCCTATATAAAAGTCCACTATGTAAGGACAGGACTCAACGGTGCCGGCAACGTCTGCGTTGACATGTGTTTCTTTCCTAACAAAGACCAAGCCTTACTGACATTCTTCAGTTATAGGGAATATGAGAAAGAACTTTGGAACTCTGTACTGACAAATGCCAGGAACTCCATTAACTGGATAAAACGTAATGAAACCTTCGTTTATCACCCGGCTGAAGAATCATCAACAGACCAAACCTCCCCAAAACAGAAAGCAGACAATTGGTGGATTTGGATTATTCTTGCCCTTGCACTAATTGGGCTTGGCCTATATCTTATCTTCAAAAGAAAGAATGACAAACATAATTCTGTCAAAACAATAGACAATAAAAGACAAGACAGCGGCATCGATTTATTGAAAGAAGGAGAAAAACTGAAAGGAGGACGTTATGAAATCGTAAGGCATATCGCATCTGGCGGATTTGGTAACACCTATGAGGTCAAAGACACGACTTTGGACAAACGATGTGCTATAAAAGAATTTTTCATCAAGAGCATCGCCCATAGAGACAACCAGACAAACACAATAACTGTCAGTAACCATACAAACAGAACGACGTTTGAAAAATGCAAGGAAAAATTCAAGAAGGAGGCACAACGCCTGATTCATTTCAATAACCAACACATTGTCAAGGTCAGCAACTGGTTTGAGGAACATAATACCGTTTATTATGTGATGGACTACATTGACGGGAGTTCTCTGAGTGAAAAAATGAAATCACAAAAGCGTCCGTTCACAGAAAAAGAGTGTATCGATATTCTCGACCAAATTCTTTCTGCCTTGAAGATTATTCATTCCGAGGGTCTGCTACACATGGACATCAAGCCTGGCAACATAATGATTGACAAGGACGGGAAGTGCACCCTGATTGACTTTGGCGCAAGCAAACAAATTGAGCAAAACGGAACTGACTCGACATCCACTTCAGCAGCATACACCCCAGGCTATGCCCCGCCCGAACAAATCAGCGGTAACAAGGAAAACTGGGGAAGTTGGACAGACCTTTATGCCTTGGGAGCGACTCTATACTATTTGATTTCCAAAAAGCGTCCACCTTTGCATGACGAGCTCATCGACAAGAGAGCAGACTTGTTCATCTTTCAGCAAAATGTCTCTCTAGAATTCACAAATTTACTGAAATGTCTGTTAACTCCCCGTTTCACCGCTCGGCCACAAAGTGTAGAGGAACTTTACAGAATCATGAGCGCGAACAATATTAGATTAGAGACAATAGATTATGACAAAACTAGCATAGCTAAGTAATTCATCTGTATGGAATACATGTTGTAAAAATATTTCTTGCAAAAATACACAGAGAGACCCTTTTCTTTAAAATAGTTTTCAAGAAACTGTATGTCCGCCACAACAATAGATTATCAGACAAGATTAAAAGAAAAAGTATAAAAATTCAATAATATTGAATGTAATGACAATAAGATATAATACATACCTAAAACTGAAAGAAGCCATAAAAGAGTATAGCTATAATTTGCTATCCGAAAACAAAATAGACAATATTATATATAAACATTTCTTAAAGAAATACAAATTCATCATTTTTGAGAACAGTAAAGGCATACTACAAAGATTCTCATTGCCTTACTGGTATTCTGAATCTGAATATAAAGCAGCAAGAAAAGTATTTAAGATATTTATTAATCATTAATTATCAAAACATTAAACGAAGCATTTTGTCATACAGTAAAGAAGAAAAGGAAAAGAACTAAAAATCGAGGCTTATAATCCATAACACTTAATTAAATAATTATGCTTTACAAATATATCATACCATCCGACATACAGGCAGAAATCGACAAACAGAATTACGGAAGAGAAGTATTGGAAAAGTTGGAAGTATATAAGAAAAGTAAAAGTTCGATAACTGAAATAAATAATGAAAATGAGTTTTTAATTTCAAACGTATGGATTTCTAAATCTCAAAAAAACTCTGGTCCACGTTATATCTGACATGAACACCGGCTTAGAGAAGCTTGCGTATATGCGTTAAGGAAAGTATATCAACATGATGAGTATGAAAGAAAAGTCAATGAAAACACAAAGGA
This sequence comes from uncultured Ruminococcus sp., assembly GCA_902772795.1. GTDB lineage: Bacteria > Bacillota > Clostridia > Oscillospirales > Acutalibacteraceae > CAG-964. The sequence goes on from CACYBZ010000413.1 coordinate 4,612, forward strand.
CAAATGGGTGAATAACAATCCTTTTTCAGATTTATCCTTAGAGGAAATAAACAAGGAGCTAGAGGATATGTTGTCACCTCAAAAGAGGGAAACATTACCTAGCGAATATAGCATTTATGAAAATAATCATCGTCCGATTGTTTGGGATGAGCTTGTATATGAAAGCGATGAATGGAGGAACAACATTCTCAAGAAGTCTTATGAGGAGAAAATGACAATAAACAATAGGTTAAAAAAATTTCTTGATGATTATGAAGGTGCTGAACAAAACGGGCATATTTTATCAATCCAATCTGGAAGTAATGTACTTTATATTCGAGTATGTTCAAAAAACAACAAATTGGAATCATTGTTGCTTCTTTGCTGAAAACGGATGATATCCACCCACCCAAAACGGGGATATCCGTTCACTTTTTCCGGAGCATAGCCGTTCAATCAGAGATGG
>CACYBZ010000414.1 GCA_902772795.1 uncultured Ruminococcus sp.
CCGTCTTATTGATATTTTTATACTCTGCCTTGTCAGAACAAACAGCAAGAGTCTTTATGCCAATATCAATCCCGATACCGTCATTCAAGAGATTATTTGTATTCTCAGGAACTTCAATTCCTACCGAAATCCACCAGTTCAAACCGTCAGATGTCACTCTTGGATGGGAATATTTTACCCCCACTTTTACAGACTGATATCAAAAATTTCCATCTTAATTTTTCTCTCTTGCACGGAAAATATCATTGACTCTGTCTTCTCCCAGAACGTCTTTGAGCAGTTCACCAATCGGCATTGTTTCCGATTCTTTTTCAATTCTTGCCTTACTTTCTTCGGAACGGCTTTCCAACAATGCTTTCTGTTGCTCAAAATCTTCGACACTTCCAAATGGTTTTTCATTGTCTTTTTCTTTCTCCGCAGATACCGTTCCCGCTTGTTGTACCACAGTCGGCACACCCACATACGATACCTGTCCCATGCGTTCTATCAACTGTGGAGCAAACTCCAGAAAATGTCCGATTTTTTCATACAATTCCGTTCTTTGCACATAAAAAAGATTTTTTTCCGAAAAATCAGGTTCGGGAAGCTGTGTAGAAATAAACTCCTGATAAAATTCTCCGTCGATATCGTCCAGTTTCCGCCATACAGCGATGTTTTCTGCCAAATCCCTCATCTGTGTATAATTGAAATGTTCTGTAGAAACCGCAATGGCTTCTGCCGTTGCCGTATCTGTTCCTCTGTTAATCAGCATCTGCTTTCGTTGCGAAAAATTCGGCAATGACATCTTCATCAGGCGTAAATGTTTCCTCAACGAACTGCTTACAACCCTGTCATCAGATTCTATGACAACCACAAACAATGCAGGAAAATCATCGTTATTTTCATACATACGCACATAACTACCCATTCGTTCATAAACCAAATCCGAAAATTCACTTGTACTGATATCTTCCATGACAATACAAAGATTGTCCTGCTTTTCATCATTGTAAAATTCGTTGAGAAGATTATCCAGAAACGTATGGACAATATCATCGGTGAAAATATCCCAGTCTTCTCTCTCTATAATACTTTGCCGTTCCTGTTCATCATCGTTGATGTCCTGTTCACGGAAAAGAAAATCCTTTCCTGACAAATACAATACTTCATAACCGTAATCTTCACCTGCCAGCAGATTGACGGCTATTTCTGAAGCAGTATGTCTTCCACTGCCTTCAGAACCTGTCAGCAAAAGTCCGTTGACTTTCCTCTCGCTGACTGTGGTTTCAATAACCTCTTTCCAGCCAAATGAATAGTCGGCTTTCGCTATACCAAAGGTCGTTTTATGTCTGTCAAGTACATCTGCTTTCCTGTCAGCAGAAATCAGTATGACCCTGTTTATCCATGCCTGAATTTTCTTTTTAAAAAAACTTGCACCCATTTCGTTCACTCCAATGTAATCAAACAGATAACTGTTCCGCATACCCGCCATTCTGCTGTTATATTCAAACAAAATTTCCACAAAAACAGGGTATACGGAACAGTTCTGCAACAATAATCATCAGATTTTCTTTTCAAACGCTTCCAGAGAGGCAAGAATATCGCCTTTCTTCTCAGGTGAAAAAGCATTCTTGACGTTATCAAATATCTCTTTTGTCAATAACACTTTACCCTCTGTAATTGCTCTGGTGGTGTTTTCGTCAGACTCTTTGGCAAGAATTTTTCCGCTATTGTCGTATACGGAAAATTGTTTCCTGGCTTCTTTCTTGATGGACAGCTTCAGATTGTCGGTAATTTTTTTCAGGTCACGGAAACTGTAATTATCCGTAACATCTGCCATCATTTCTGGGTTGATATCATCGGCACATCTGACTTGTGTCTTCTTCAGAAAATCATTAAAATATTTACAACGTACTTCTTCTGACGGAAGCGGAACAAGTACATAGGACAAAATACGGGAAAGCATGGCACTTTCAATCTTGTCGGGATAGTTCGTTGCCGCCAGAAAAATAATCGGTTTATCCGCATTGACAAGGATATTATACGACTCCATGAAAGATACTGTCAGTCTTTTCTCGTGACCTTCTGCATTACCGTCCCTTCGCACACACATATTTTCAAATTCGTCAAAGTACAATACACAAGGTGCATTGTCTACCGCTTCCAGAAATGCCGTCTTGACTTTCTTTTCTCCTACACCAACATAACTGTCATGAACATCGGAACCCGTAAGTTTGATAAACTTGAATCCTCTGTCCATCAGCTCTTTGGCGATTGCTTCAATAAAAAAGGTCTTTCCTGTACCGAAAGGTCCGTATAATAAAAAGGATTTCAGTTTGGAAATGTGTAACAGTTCGTCCGTTCCTTCCCAACCGATATTGTCAAGAATTTCCGTCTGAATCTCTTCTTTCAGTTCTTCCATACCGACAATATCCTCAAATCCATGATTCGGCTTTTCCTGATACCATCTGGCAATCGTTTCTGCGGGAACATCTTCACTGGCGTTTCTGGTTGTAAATCCTCCTGCTGTTTCTGTCTGAGCCTGTGTTTCTTCCTTTACGGCAACAGACTGTGATGCGGTGACAACAGACGATGCTGTTTCTGCCGATGACGTCGCAGACGGAGGTTCCACAGAAGTCGTTGCCACACTATAATTCGGTACAAGTATCTTTAACAGTTCCATTGCTTTTCTCTCGCACACGACCGCCCGTTCTGCCCACTGTCTGCATACTGCCCTTTGCTGAACGTTCATGTCACTGATTTTATGTGCCACTTCTGCTGCACTGACATAAAAATTATATTCTTCTTTGGACGGAACAAATCCGTTTCTTCTGTTGGTATTCTTCGCCTGTGATACGTAGGAATTGTATTCCGCATTTAGTCTGGACATATCACTTTCATAAAAAGTTGCCATAATTACTGTTCACCTGCCTTTAATCATCAGACGGTACACCTGTATTGAAACGGGCTGTTTCCAATAACTGTTTCTTGTTGGCAAACTTGACATCATCTGATATGCTTGCTGCTGCTGCTTTCAACTGAGCAACGTTCATATCATGAGGAAATGTATCTTTCTCTGTATTCCCACTGATTCCCTTGTTTTTATTCCGGTTGGCTTCTTCGATACAGGCATCAATATCTCCCGTCATAATGAGATTGTCTTTGAAACCATGAAACATCGCTTTTTTGGCTTCATACGTTTCCTGAGAATTGAGAAAACCATATTCTTCTCTCTTAGGCTTCTTGGACGATGTTCCGAAAAACGGAAATACTTTTTCTCCCGTAACTTTCTGGGTAGCTGAGTCCAACAGATTGTAGGCGTGTTCTATACTGTCATAGGAATAAACACTTTTTAACGCAAACAAAGCATCTTTCACCAACATATACCCTACTGCCGCATCTTCCAACTGCATTTCCTGCACGGTAACGTCATACCCCTCTGCTCTGCCTTTTCGGATATAAAAACTCTGTTCTTCAATCGTATATTTGAAATCTTTCTGACAAACTCCCAAATCTCCTGCACATCTGGCAATTTCATAGGTGAGTTCCGCTTGAATTGCTCTGTCCTTGTTCGCTTTTTTATAGCGATGATTCTTTTTCAGTGCTTCCAGCTTCTTCTTGACTGTATGTAATTTATCGTTGACTGACATTCTTAAAGTCCCCCTTTACCGCTAATCAGTTGATATTCCTCGGACGGTTGCGATTGGCTTCTATATGAACGGTTCTTTGTACTTCGGGTTCAGGCTGTTCTTCTTTCAGTTTCTGAATTTCTGTTTCTGACAACAGTCTGATTTTCCGCAAAGCATTCATCTGGTTGCCATCATCGTTAATTCCTGCCTCCTGTAACTGTAGCTTTCTTGCCCGCTCGACAATGATGTCAACAGACTCTGCTACCATTTTTCTCTGTCTGACACTGCCTTTGGACGCTGCCATCTGCTTGAGCCTTTCGTCCATGCTGTCTATAAACTCACCTAATTCATCAAACTGAGCATCTATTTCAGCCGCTCTTCTGTATTCTTCTTCAATCATGTCTTTATATTTATTGAGTAAGTTCGGGTCTTCAGGAATAGGAATCTGTCTGACACGGGTCTGATAATCATTGATGATTTTTGACTGATAAGCACATTGTTTGACAAGCATATCATACTGGAGCATTTCAAAACCGATAGATGACTTCTCAATTCTTTGACTGACCAGAAATTTATACAAATCCATACTTTCCTGATCCCATTCATCACTGTTACCAATGAATGTATCACTCCTGACTCTTTCTACCTTGCTTCTGAACTGAGGGTCTTCAAGAATTTTTCTGGCAAGTTCTTCGTTTTTTTCATTGGATCTGTTCTGTTTCTGTTCGATACTGCTTTTCTGTGCGTCCAGGTTTTTCTGTATCGCATCAAGAGATGTACAGGAAATAATCAGCGTTTTCCACAGTTCCAGATAATCTTCACTGCTTTCGACAAAATCCTTTCTCATATCTTCGGAAATAAAAGGAATTTTATTTCTGATTTGGTCAATAGCCGTAATCAGTCCCGCTTTTGCCGCAAATGAACGGTTTACGTCACCTGTTTCAATCGCATTTTTCAACTCGGTGGCAATAAGCAGAATTGATGCATCTATCCTGCTTAAATCAATACCCGCATAATCATACGTATTGTTGCTTATCATATCCGCCGCTTCCACAACCGCATATTCCAAATCCCCATACGGCTGTGTTTCTACTGACTTGTAATCCAATTTTTCAACCGGAAGACGACTTTCTGTAAAATTGATACTGTTGAGAATGGCTGCTATCCGCATTTCATTCTCTGCCTTGTTGTTGGAAATCTGTTTGGCG
>CACYBZ010000415.1 GCA_902772795.1 uncultured Ruminococcus sp.
GTTGTTACAGGAACCTTCTTTTTTCTTTTATGTAAAACTTTTCTACCTGAGATGAGTTTAAGGGCTTCGCCCTTAAAAATCCCACAAGGGGCTTTGCCCCTTGACCCCACCACTTTTTGAAAAAAGTGGACAAAAACTTTTGATTGTCATAGCTATACGATGAGAAAATCATTCCAATGCTCAGTCAGAAATTTTTCTGACGTTTACCCTGTAAATGAAAATCTGACAACCCGATAAAATCGGGCTGTCAGATTTTTTTATTATTCGGAAAACAGATTTTTACTCAACGGTACAGTTTGCTGTCAGACCGTTTGAAGTAATTACTCTGATAATGGCTGTTCCTTTTCCTCTGGCGACAATGCGTCCTCCTGCGTTGACGGTAACAACAGCGGTATTACTGCTCTTGAACGTGTAGGTAATTCCTGTTTCTTCGGGAATAACAGACGCTTTCAATATGTACTGTTCGGCTAAAGATAATGTCAATGCGGTTTTATCCAGAACCAGTGTTTTTTCCGTCAATACATTTACCGTACAGCAGGTTTTCATGCCGTTAGAACCGATAACCGTAATTCTGGCTGTTCCCACACCTCTGGCAACAATACGACCTGCCTGATTGACTGTTGCCACAGCGGTGTTGTCACTTTGGTGGTGACTGACAAGGTGTACATCTGTCCTTTTTTCAAGGTAAGTTCTTCCTTGTCCAGCGAAATATTCGGACAATCATAATGGATTGTCGCATTTTTCAAAGAGTCATTGTAATTCCGATTGTTATCTGATGACGTGTACCGAAAGTCACCGTAAACACTATAATTACTCTCCTGCACCTGTGCTGTACTTTCGTCCACAGATGTTTCGTATGCCGATGTCGTCACCACAAAACCTGTTGTCAACATACCCTGTACCATCAAAGCGGTCAGTATTGCCGACACAACTTTTCTGCTGATTCTCATTTTTACACAACCTTTCCCTATTTTTATAATCAACGCAAATCACCGATAATTATTATAATTGTATTATATTTTTATACTATGTCAATTAATGATATTTTTTTCTGAAAATTTCTCTTTCGTTATCGTTCTACGGCAAAAAAACGCCACTTTCCAAAGCCTTGGAAAGTGGCGTATACAATATCATTCCGAACACCGTGAGAAAGCTTTCTGAAAGTCTTTTTCGCTGTCACTTCTCAGAATGATATATCACTTAGTCTGTGTATTTCATGGATTTTTCAAACAGTTCTTCTGCCTCTTTTGGCGGTTGCTTCGTGCAAAGCGTGACTGCCACAGACGCTATCATTCCCAGTACAAACGCAGGAGCAAGTTCATAAATGCCCCAATCAGAAAGCCATACCATCCAGCAGATATCCGCTATCGCACCGACAGCAATTCCGGCTATCGCTCCCTGAAAATTGAACCGTTTCCAGAAAAGACTTAAAATAATGACAGGCCCCAGCGATGCTCCGAACAATCCCCATGCGTTCGATACCAGTGACATGATATTTCCCGAATCCGGGTTGGAGGCAATCAGCAGAGCCACTATCGCAATACCCAGTACAACAAAACGACCTACCCACTGCATTTCTTTGTCTGTTACCTTGTTCTTGCGAATGACGGGTTTATACAAATCGCTGGCAAAAGACGACGATGCCGAAAGCAACTGACTGTCTGCCGTACTCATGGACGCTGCCAGTACCGCCGACAGCATAACCCCTGACAAAATTCCCGGGAATATCTTTCTTACCATGGAAATGAATACCAGTTCATTCTTTGCCGTACTCTCATCATATCCCAGATATGCCAGTCCCACAATACCTATCAGCGTGGCAAAAATGACGATACATACCGTCCATGTGATACCGATAATGGCGGATTTCTTCATCTCTTTCTGCGAACGGATTGACATGAATCTGATGATAATATGAGGCATTCCGAAATAGCCAAGACCCCATGCCAGTCCCGAAACGATTTCTTTCCAGTTGGTGAAAGCGTCCCACGAGAAATTCGGGTTGACTGCCGACAGATTGTTCATTGCGGACGTATCAATCATCGAAACCGCAAATATCGGTGCCAGCAACATTCCTCCGAATATCAGCATTCCCTGAAAGAAGTCTGTCCAGCATACCGCCGAAAATCCTCCCAGAAAAGTATAGCTGACAATAATCAGTGCCCCTATGTACATCGCAATTTTAGGGTCAATGCCCGTTACCGTATTGACAAGCGTTCCGCACGCTTTCATACTTGACGCTGAATACAATGTGTATGCCAGCAGAAATACTACCGCACACATAATCTGTAATACGTTCGATTTCGCCAGAAAACGGTTTGTCAGATATTGCGGTATCGTAATGGAATCCTTGGCGACTATCGAAAATTTACGCAGTCTTGGTGCTTCAAAAATCCAGCTCAGCGTATAGCCGACAGCCAGCCCCACAGGTACCCATATCTGTCCCATTCCCAATGCGTAAACCGATGTCGGCAAGCCCATGAGTACCCATGCACTCATGTCTGACGCTCCCGCCGAAAGTGCCGTTACCCATGGTCCCATCTGTCTTCCGCCTAAAAAATAGGACTTCTCTCCGCCGTTTTTGTTTCTGACGAAAAAGAATATCCCGATACCCAGCATAAATGCCAGATAAACAATAAATACAATCAGTTCCGACCAGTTCAAAATAAAAAACCTCCTGAAAATTATTTTTTTGCCCTTATCATTCACACGGCTACCGCTTGCCTCGTGAACAGGCAAAATACTTTTTCATTGTAACATAAGTTATCCGTTTTTTAAAGAGAATTTTACAGAAATCTATTTTTTTAGTCAAATTTACTGTTTTCCCGTCTGCGATTTAGCCAAATAATGTAATAAAGCACTTTACTAATTCAACAGAATATGTTACAATGCACACAGTAACAACCAATTTTTTTCTCATAGATGAGATAAGGAGATTTTCTGATGAATACCAAAATCAAAAACAAAAATACAGATATGCTCTTTGACGCTATACTCCATCTGGAAACCGCAGAAGAATGTTATTGCTTCTTTGAAGATTTATGCACAGTACGTGAACTTCAGGCAATGGCACAGCGGTTTGCCGTGGCGAAAATGCTGACACAGAATCAGGTTTACAGTAATATCGTCAAGGAAACAGGTGCAAGTACCGCAACCATAAGCCGTGTCAACCGTTCGCTTAAATACGGCTGTGACGGCTACAAAACCGTTTTTGAACGCATGGACAACGATGAACAGAATCAGGAAACCGAATCATGATGAATTACGGCTATTTCGCTTCGTTCTATGACGGTCTGACACACAATGTCAGTTATGAAAAAACCGCACAGTATATTCTGCAACTGGCAGAACACTATCATCATGATATGGGTATCACACTGGATCTGGCTTGCGGAACAGGCAGTCTGACAATCCTCCTCAAAAAAAAGGGCGTGGATATTTACGGTATTGACGCTTCTGCAGAAATGCTTTCTGTTGCTCAGGAAAAAGCTCTTTCACAGGATATTCACGGAATGTTGTTTTTGTGTCAGAAAATGCAGAACCTTGACCTGTTCGGTACGATTGATACCTGTATCTGTACCCTTGACAGTATCAACCATATTACCAGTCCCCGTGACGTTCAGAAGGCTTTTGACAAAGTTTCTTTTTTTATGAACCCACAGGCTCTCTTTATTTTCGATGTCAATACCCTGTACAAACATCAGCATATCCTTGCCGACAATACCTTTGTCTATGATACCGAAAATGTCTATTGCGTCTGGCAGAATACCCTCATGAAAGACAAGCGTACCATAGATATTACACTCGACTTCTTTGAAAAAACCGATGACAACTATCAGCCGAATCTGTATCAGCGTTTCAGCGAACATTTTCGGGAGTATGCCTATACCCATGACGAAATCTCTGCTATGCTCAAAAATGCCGGCTTTGCACTGCTTGATGTCTTTGGCGAACTGTCCTTTTCTTCTCCCGCTGAAACTTCTCAGCGGAATGTCTATATTGCCAGAAAATTGTAAAATACTTTCCTGCATTTACCGCTCATAATAAAATCATCTGCGTTTACAATAATAGTACAACCTCCCGAAATCAATTTCGGACGTTGTTAAAAAGAATGTTATCACATTTTCTTATATTATTCGTCAAAAGGAGATTTTTATTATGTCATCAAATAACAATCAGCTCAATATCCCCGAAGCTAAGGAAGCTATGGAAAGATTTAAAATGGAATGTGCCAATGAAGTCGGTGTCAACCTCAAACAGGGCTACAACGGCGATCTGACTTCCCGTCAGGCAGGTTCAGTGGGCGGTCAGATGGTGAAAAAAATGATTGAAAGCTATGAAAAGAATATGAAATAATTTTTTCCCATCAGTCAGGGCGTTTTTCTTATCCTTACCGATAAGAAAAACGCCCTTGAACTGTCAGTGACTCCGTCCCCGAACCCCTGTGAGGGGCTTTGCCCCTCAACCCCATCAGGGGCTCCGCCCCTGAACCCCGCAAGCCTTTAAAAGGCTTGACCGAAACTTTAA
>CACYBZ010000416.1 GCA_902772795.1 uncultured Ruminococcus sp.
GGACTTCATTGGAGTTCTTTTGTATTCGCAATTTATTATAGCATGGTGGATTTTTTTATTCATGGCGTGGATTTATTGGGCGGTTACCAATTTTCAACCCTTACGGACTTGTATATATCTGTACTTTCCAGACATACAAATTTCCCCTTATGGTAGCTATTTCTATTCTACCATAAGGGGATTAGCATTTTCTATTGTCCGCTTTTACTGGACATGTTCACACAAGGTTAGCTCGCTGATACTGTACAGATTGCTGTACTTGAATGAGAAGCCACCACCTATAAGCATCAGCATAGGTAGCGGGTGTATGTCACCAGAACTCAAAATAATTCTTATCAGAATCCCCACCACTGAAACAATCTCCAGTAAGCAATGCCTATGATTGTTAAAACACTGCAGACCGTTTCTATGTTCAGAATAATGGTTTTTTCGGGTTTATCTTCCGTTTTGTAAAAACGGCAACGGATAAACAATAACACTTCAGCAAATGTCAATCCACAAAGAGTAATCGCAACTGCTGCATAAACAGGTTTTCCTCCATAGAAAAACACACGTGTGTTCATAAAGATAGCAACAGTTTCTATGATAATGATAAACGGCATAAGTCCCGCAAGAAGTTCTGTTTTCTTAAATCTGGCAAGATTTGTATGTCTGAACTTTCTGATACGGAAAATATGAACGATAAACAGAAGAACAGGAAGGATTAAAGAAGCAATAAAAACAAATATCATTATCCATTCCGTATAATATTTTGCGTCGCTGATTTTCATCAAATCAATAGCCTGATAAGATTCAAGCATAATGACATTCCCGTCGGAATCTTTTTTTACTGCATAATATAATTCTGTATTGTTTATCAAGGATACTTCCAGAAAAGTATCTGTAATCTGCGTTATACGTGTTATTCCGTTAGTGCTTATGAAATCATTTCCTGATTTTTCTATGGGTAAGCCGTCTTCAACAGGACTTAATATTTTCAGCATACCTGCACCACCGCTGCTTCGTCCGAATTTGTAATGCCCTGAAATATCAACCTTTTCAAAATTACTCTGTTCAGGAATTTCTTTTTTTCCATACAGAAGTTCAGGAAGTCCGCTCGTATAAACACGGTCGCTTTGTGTATTTATCATCATGACATAGCCTGTTTTATTTTTTAAGTCAAGCTGCAAATCCGAAGAACAACCCTTGGTATTGCCACCGTGTCCGTAAAGTCCGTCACCGTAGAGGGTATAGAACATACCATGACATATTCTCGGCGAACCGTCGCCAAATGTTCTTGAGGGAGAAACCATCACATCAAGTGTATCGTCCTTTTCAAAAAGCGGACAATCTTTGCTGTTGCTCAGCAGTGCTTTTGCAAATTTTGCCAAATCAGAAATTGTACCAGCTGTGGAACCGGCAGGATACAAGGTGATGTACGCTCTGCCTTCGCCCATATCCATCAACTCCTGTTCGGGAAAAGAAATAGCATAACTATGCAGTTCACTTCGTTTTTTCGCAGCCCATTCATTATCTGAAGCGTCAGGACGCAGATAGGTATGCTCCATTCCCAGTTTGTCAAAGATGTATTTATGCACATAATCCGCATAGTCCATTCCGCTTATACAACTGACAATATATCCGCCAAGGGCAGCCCCCCAGTTTGAATAAGAAACCGTTTCTCCGGGATGGGCAACCTGAGCAGGTGCAGAGTTGGATAATTCTTCGTCAAGTGGAATTATCTCGTTGATATCTTCTGTTTCTATCTTGGAAACAATTTCCTGAAAACCTCCTGCATGATTCATCAAATCAATCATGGTAATCGGTTCATCATATGACAGGTTCTTCAGAAAACCTTTCGGAAGATAAGTACGGATATCTTCATTCAAATCCAGCTTACCCTGTTCATAAAGTTGCATAGCACTTGTCCATACAAGCAATTTGGATATCGAACCCCATTCATATACAGTGTTTTCATCGGCGGCAATATTGTCTGTTTTGTTAGCGTAGCCGTAAGCGATTGTGCATATATCCTGCTTATCATCAAATACGGTAATGGAAACGGAAGGCGTGTTTGCTTTGTTTTCTTCAACAAAATCAAGAATAGCAGATTTTACTTTATCTTTGTTTTTATAGGAAACCAACACGGATTGTTTCTGTCCTTCGGCACTGACAGGAACAATCACCGCAACCATACATACAATCGCCAATATCAAACACAATGTTCGTTTAATCATGTTTTAACCACTCCTCATTAGCGACATACTCCCACCGCCTACGCTGACACTTAGAGGCGATGGCTTCCCGTTCAGGTAAAGCAAGTTGCACAGTATGGGCGAGCTAACCCTGTGTATCTCACGATTTTGTTTGATGTATTTATGCTAATGCTACTTTCATTTCGTATGTTTTAGTGGCATTTATATCACGGTCGTGATATGCCTGACAACAGAGGCAAATCCGTTCTCTTACACGCAAATCCTTATCATAGACATTGGACTGTCTGTCTTGAAGCTTATGCAGAACATCTTTCCTTTGACCTGCTGTTTTTTGTAATTTCACCGCTTCCTTTTCGTATTTCCTTTGTTCACGCATTTTGATACAACTTTTCTTATTTTCTATTCTGTTTGTTTGAACTCGTTATGTCAATTTTTATTGCACACTATTAAACGGGATTGTAGGCAATAATCATTCAGCCTGTGAGTGAATGGCAATTCATTTCGTTGCCTATAGAGGTCGGGAACTTCTTGTTCACGGGGTTGAATTAATATTTAAATAATATTAATTCAATACTTACACCAGTTTCCAAGTTTTAAAGAAATAAAAAAAGTGAATTACTCTCCGAAAGGTGTAAAATAGTAAGTAGCCAAATAAACTTTTTGTGACCTGAAGGGAGTAATTCACATGAA
>CACYBZ010000417.1 GCA_902772795.1 uncultured Ruminococcus sp.
CAGGGAACGGAACGTCAGGCAGACTTCATAGATGTTGTCGCATGGCGACAGAATGCTGAATTTTTATGCAGATATTTTACCAAAGGTCAGCTTATTGCATTGGAGGGTTCCTTGCAGAGCAGGACTTATCAGGACAGAGATGGTAACAATCGTTATGTCACAGAGGTGTTGGTTGACAGCTTTTTCTTTACAGGAGACAAGAGAGAAAAAGCTTCCGGCAACGGTTATGGTGGCTATTCTGCACCTTTACCGCAGGAACCTCCTGTACAGCGTAATACGTCCGCTTATTCAGGCGGAAATGTTGCCCCGTCCTATCATAACAGTAATTCGGCAGGCAGTGGTAATTCTTATACCAGCGGTTTACCTGAGGATTTTGAAGAATTGCCTGATGATGACGATTTGCCGTTCTGAGTATTGATTGACACCGTTTTTATTGCGGTAGACTATATAAAGGAGAGTTAGGTTATTATGGCTGAAAGACCCGAAAGAGATAACCGTCGTGCAGGACGTAAAGGTCGCAGAAAAGTCTGTGCTTTCTGTGTAGACAAAGTCGAAACGATTGATTATAAAGATATCGCCAGATTACGCCGTTATGTTTCGGAAAGAGCAAAGATTCTGCCCAGAAGAGTAACCGGTACTTGTGCACATCATCAGCGTGAACTTACCGTTGCTATCAAAAGAGCAAGACATATTGCTTTGCTTCCTTACTCAAGCGACTGATTATACAGATTGGAAAGCACCGTTAGCATAAACGGTGCTTCTTTTTATTATGATGTCGGGAAATGCTTCTGACACCGTTTTGCCGATTGTTCAGAGAATCCGCATCAGATTTTCTGTGTCGGGATTGTACGGCAGTGTGTGACAGACAACAGAATTTTCAGAAATCATATCTGCAAAATACAGTTGAAAATTTTTCGGATAACCTCTATAATAGAAAAAGATTACGCAGACAAGGAAGATGGATATTATGCCCATAAAAGTACAGGCAGATTTGCCGGCTATCAAAGTGTTGGAATCAGAAAATATTTTTGTTATGCCCGAAGACGTGGCAGTCAGACAGGATATACGTCCGCTGAAAATTGTTATTCTCAATCTTATGCCGACAAAAATTGAAACAGAAACACAGCTGTTACGTTTACTCGGTAACAGTCCTTTGCAAATTGACATCGAATTGTTACAGACGGCTACCCATGAATCGAAAAACACTTCTACTGTACATCTTACCAAATTCTATAAAGTTTTTGACGAAATCAAGAATCAGCGGTTTGACGGTATGATTATTACCGGAGCACCCGTGGAACTGATGGATTTTGAAGATGTGGATTACTGGGAGGAACTTTCGGAAATTATGCAGTGGAGTGAAACGAATGTCTATTCCACATTTCATATCTGCTGGGGAGCACAGGCGGGGTTGTACTATCATTATGGTATTCCCAAATATGACATGGAATATAAACTCAGCGGAATTTTTCAGCATCGTGTTTTGAATACCAATCACCCTCTGATGAGAGGGTTTGACGACCGCTTTATGTTACCGCATTCCCGTTATACCAGCGTCTACCGTAAAGATATTCAGGAACACCCTGATTTGGAAATACTGGCAACGTCCAGAATGGCAGGGGTTTCGATTGTTTGCAGTAAAGACGGCAGAAAAATTTTTGTCATGGGTCACGGGGAGTACGACCGCAATACACTGGCAGATGAATATTTCAGAGATGTAAAAAAGGGCATAGATCCCGAAATACCTTATAATTATTTCCCCGAAGATGATATTAATGCGACACCGCCTCTTACATGGAGAAGTAATGCAACGATGTTGTTTGCCAACTGGTTGAATTACTATGTCTATCAACGTACACCGTACGATTTGGAGGACCTTAAGAAAATGTTTGAAAATTGAATTGGATGGAGCTATGCAATGAGAAAGTTTAAATCCATAGAGTTATTTGCCGGTGCAGGAGGATTGGCACTGGGTTTGGAACAAGCAGGTCTGGAACATATAGGACTTGTGGAAATTGATAAATCTGCAGTAGAAACGCTGAAAGCAAACAGACCCAACTGGAATATATTATGCGAGGATATTGAAAATGTTGCCGAGAGAGATTTGGAAAATGAATTCGGGATTAAAAAAGGAGAATTAGATTTACTTTCGGGAGGAGCACCTTGTCAATCTTTCAGTTATGCAGGAAAACGGCTTGGTCTGGAAGATGTAAGAGGAACAATGTTTTATCATTATGCTACTTTTTTGCATAAATTACAGCCGAAGATGTTTTTATTTGAAAATGTCAAAGGACTTCTGACACACGACAAAGGAAAAACTTATCAGACAATTCTTTCTATTTTTAAAGATGAGGGTTATGATACCAGTTATAAAATTCTCAATGCGTGGGATTTTGGTGTTCC
>CACYBZ010000418.1 GCA_902772795.1 uncultured Ruminococcus sp.
TCTGCCTGTTCGGTAATCATGGTTGACGCAATGGAAATTTCATCAAGACCGATATCTGCTGATGCGGTGATATTGACAATAACACCCTTTGCCCCTGTGATAGAGGTTTCCAGTAACGGACTGGTGATAGCCATTCTTGCCGCTTCTTCTGCCTTTTCTTTACCTGAGGCAAAACCGATACCCATATGGGCATAACCTGCTTCTTTCATAATGGAAGTTACGTCAGCAAAGTCAAGGTTGACAAGTCCGGGAATAAGAATAAGGTCAGAAATACTCTGCACACCTTGTCTTAATACATCGTCAGCGATATCAAAAGCATTTTTCAGTGTGATTCTCTGCTCACTGGCGAATTTCAGTCTTTCGTTGGGAACAACGATAAGAGAGTCAACATGTTCACGCAGTCTGGCAATACCCTGTTCAGCCTGTTCCATTCTCTTTCTGCCCTCGAAAGCAAACGGCTTTGTTACAATCGCTACCGTAAGGATACCCATTTCCTGTGCAATTTCAGCAACGACGGGTGCTGCACCTGTTCCTGTACCGCCACCCATTCCTGCGGTGATGAATACCATATCGGTATCTTTCAGTACTGCCTGAATCTCTTCACGGTTTTCTTCTGCAGCTTCCCTGCCGACTTCGGGCTTTGAACCTGCTCCTTTACCGTGTGTGATTTTTTCGCCTATCTGAATTTTCTGATTGGCACTTGAAAACTGTAAAACATGGTCATCGGTGTTGATAGCGATAAACTCAACACTTCTTACGCCCATTTTTACCATTCGGTTGACGGCGTTTCCGCCACCGCCTCCGACGCCTATTACCTTTATTACAGGTATGTTATCGCTGTATTCTTTTTCCAACTCAAAAGCCATCGTATTTCCTCCTGTTTTCTAATTAAACCCTGCTAAGAGTATGATTTATTTTACAATCTCAGTGTACCACTGTACCTTTACTATATAAATCTACCACATTTTTCGATGAATTTCAATACACTAAATACACTTATTGATGAATTTTTTTAAAATTATTGATTTTTTCAAGAAAAACCAACAAAATGATACAAGTTTTTTTGTGGATAAAATCAAATCAGTCCACGTGAGGCAAGTACTTTTCTATCATCGCTTCGGGAGATTTGAAAATGCTGTTCTTCGGAACAAAACCACGCACTCTCGAAACGGGATATATCATACTGTTTCTGCCGACAACCGTTCCCGGATTCAGTACGGAATTACAACCTACTTCCACATAATCACCGATTACCGCTCCGAATTTTTTTCTGCCCGTATCCATTTTTTCGCCGTCGATGGTCAGCGTGACATTGGACTTGTCTGATTTCAGGTTTGACGCAATGACACCCGCTCCCGTATGGGATTTGTAACCATACACCGAATCACCTACATAATTGAAATGCGGTGCCTGCACATTATCAAACAAAATCGAATTCTTTACCTCTGTGGAATTGCCCACAACGGCATTTTCTCCCACAATGACATTTCCTCTGATAAAGGCACAATGTCTGATTTCGGCATTTTCACCGATAATCAACGGCCCTTTCAGACACGCTGACGTAGCAACTTTGGCTGACTTCGCTACCCAGATATTTTCGCCTATCTTGTCATAGTTCTCTGCGGAAAGCGTTTTCCCTGTCTGCAAAATGAATTCGCCGATTTTATCCAGCACTTCCCATGGATATACTGTCTGTTCAAACAGGGGTCTGGCAATCGTGTGTGTCAAATCAAGTAAGACTTTCGTTTCAAGTTCGGATTTCATACCTTTTTCCTCCATAAAAACATTGTTTCTGCTGAAATCTGCGATAATTACTTATCGTAAAACGATTATCCGACTTCCTGTTCAGAAGTCGGTGAACCCAGAGGGAATAATTTCCCTGTAAAATTCTTTCGGAACAGTGTTCCTGTACCTAGCGACGGATTTTGATTCCCGATAAAATTCGGCTGACAACGCTGTCTTTGTTGGCACATCTGACGTTGAACTGAAAACAAATATCCGTAATATAATGTCCCGCCGTGTTGTATATCAGAACAGTATAATTATCTTCCCCGTTTTTGTGCCGAAAAACACACGGAAATCCATTGACTGTACTCTGACGGTATTTGATATTATGCTGATTACAGTAATTGATATTACTGCTGAAAAATTCATAAAAACTGTCACACAGTTTATGTCTGCTCCGGCTGACTTCCACCACAAGCGGTGAAGTAATCAGACAATCCTGCTGATTCTGTCGGATAACCTCCGTCTTTCCGACAATATAACGGTTCGGACAAAGCAATTCGCTGACGGTGTAGTCACTGGGAACGGTCATCTGAAATTCCCCGAAAGCTATCGGCACACCTGCACCGAATTTGAAATATTCTTCACGATGTACAGTATCTTTTGTCACTGTTCTGCGTTTTTCCATGACCTGTACGATATTTTCCTGTGGTGTCTTTTCAGAAACATTCCCGCTGTTTTCAGCCAGTTCCAGATTCATAATCATGCTGACTTTGTCGTCTGCGGATATCAGACGGCTGTTGGCAATTTCCAGAATTTTCTTCTGCTTGGTACGGTACTTTTCGATGGTCTTTGTCAGTTCGGAAAGATTTTTGAGTCTTCGTACAGCTTTTTCATCAGTCAGCGGTGCAACCGTACTTTGGTCTGATGACTGATTTTTTCCCTTTTTCGGGGGTAAGTGCTGAATAACAAATCCACTGTCACGCACCTTGGTAAGCAACTTGATTTTATTTCTGATATGACGGTTAAAGTCCTCGTCATCGCTGATATGTTCGGCAAGAATTTTCTGTAAGGCACTGATTTTCTCGCTGTAAGTGTACGTCTGATTCTTTATCGCCCGATTGACAATGACAATTTTTTCCTGTACGCTCAGAATTTCATCATCATTGTTGTTCCTGCTTTCCTGCTTTTCCTCTGTATTCTGCCCGTCTGCCAAATCAGATACTTCTTCGGAACTTTCACTCTGATTTCCGTTTTCAGACTGTTGGGTATTTTCATTCTGATTTTCGTTTTCAGACTGTTCGGTATTTTCACTCTGCGTTTCTTCCTGAGAATATTCGGTTATTTCATTCTGATTTTCATTTTCAGCCTGTTCAGTACTTTCTTTCGGACTTTCGTTTTCGGCTGGTTCAATCGTCCTATTGTTCTCAACAGCCTGCCATTTTTCTTTGAGTCTGCTTTCAATTCGGCTCACTGTTTCAAAAACGTCATGATAGGAAATTTTCCTGTTTTTTTCCCCTTCCAGACTTTCTTCCAGTACCGCTATAAGTGACTTTTTCGTTTCTTTACCGCTGTCAGACGCTAACATTTCCTGAATATCCCGAATGACTTTTTCAAACAGAATTTCTGCCCGAACCTGTTCTACTGCCTCATCTGTACGGCTGATACGTTCTTTTTTCTCATTGTCCGTTTGTTTTTGAGATGTTTTATCACAAAACAGCCGTTCCCACTTTTCGGAAAATACGCTGTCTGTTTTCTGATATTCCTTTTCCGCATCGGAGTAGCTCGGGGAATATTTCCTGTCATATCCCGAAAGATTCGGTCGGAAAATATCCTGACTGTTTTCTGTTTCCACACGCATAGCATTACTCCTCCCCGAATTTTCACATCGTCGGAAATTTATCAAGGGTTATTTTACTATAAAATCGAAATGATTACAATGCTTTTATCTCAATTTATTTGCAACAAACCGTAAAATATGTTATAGTAATTCAGGAAAATAATATGAATTTTTCCCTATCATTTGCGAAAAAGAGGGATTACATGGACAAAATAAACACCTCAAAACATTCACATTCGATACAACATGGCATATTTGTTGCATTTTTTATTCTGCTTAGTGTATTTTTATGCGTCTGTTATGTCAACTCACAAAAGTATTTCGCCTACAAGATAGATACCCACTGTATCAAATATACAGGTGAGTATTTTGTGAATTCCAGTAAAACTCCCCATGATATTCCTGATAACCATAAGGTCAGACTGCGTTCACCGATAAAAGTTACTTTTGTCAGACTGGTTCTGCACCCCAGAGAAGTTGTCGGAAAAGATGACTTTATTAATCTTTTTTCGGAATATGCCAAAATCCGTGTGTGGAAAAATACCGAGGAAATCGCTTCTTACGGACATACAGACCGTCTGAAAGATGTGGCGTTCATGCTGAAAAACTGGTACAGCTTCGGTAATGTCACTATCACACCGAATGATACCCTCACCATCGAACTCACTTCTGACGTGATGGGTATCAATGAACAGTATTTCAACGACTTTATTAACTCTGTCATTGTAGGCACAAGAGAACATCTTCTCAAACACAACGTGGAGAAAAATCTGTTTCATATCGTCGTTTCAGGATTTATTTTCGTCATGGGTTTTGTGCTGTGTACGCTTATGCTGACGTTCAAACTGATGAATTCTCCCGTACATATCGGCGATTTTTCCTGTGGATTTCTGATGATGAGCGGTGCTCTGATTATCTTCTTCAATTACGACTATATTACACTGGTATTTCAGAACACCATCATGGTCAATATGATAGATAAAATCAATCATCTTCTGGTATTGTTTTTCATGCTGATTTATTTCAAGATGTATGTTCACGGCGAACGGGTAAAAAGTTCCGTTACACATTTTCTCAACATATGGTCGCTGACGATTATCCTGTTCTGTGTGCTTTATGTGTTCA
>CACYBZ010000419.1 GCA_902772795.1 uncultured Ruminococcus sp.
AAATCAATTTATATCTGATTTTGCTTTTTGTTCGAGAAAATAAAAATTGTATTTCAGAAATCTGAAACCTTAAGTTGTGGATAGTGGATGAAAAATAGATACTCACCCTTTCTACACTCTGTGCCATATAATCCCATAAACAACGCCAATGTTCTTGTTTTTTCGGGATTACAAATATATATACGAAAAAAATTGTAAAAACCCTTTATTTTTCGCAAAAATTTTTTTAATATATAGTCGGGAAATATTTTTATTTTACAAAGGCAAAAGGGGGAAAATATTTCCCGTAAGATTTTTTTCAGGCAAAGTTTCTGAACGCCCAAAAAATTCAGTGAAAACAACGGAGGTTCTTATGAAAATACTGCTTATTCTGACAGGGGGTACTATCGCTTGTAAAGTTGATAACCATCGGATAGATGTCAGTGAGGAAACAGCGAGCGATATTCTGATACGTTATCAAACATTATATCCTTGCACAGATATTACTTTTAATGTCGTGCAACCTTTACAGACGCTTAGTGAAAATCATACGTCTGTCACATACAACCGATTGATTGATTTTTTGTATCAATACGATTTCCATTCGTATGACGGTGTTATCATGACGCATGGTTCAGATACGCTTTCCTATACGTCTGCGTTGATAGGTATGTTGTTCGGTCATCTGCCGATTCCGTTCATGATTACAGCATCAGATTATCCTCTTAGTGAAGAAAACAGCAATGGTATCAGCAATTTTTACGCTTGTGTCAGGTGGATAGAGGAAAGATTGTGTAACGGTGTGTTTACCGTATATGGTAAAAAGGATTTTCCAAATATCTATCTCGCCACGAGAGTCTGCGAAGCCAACCCCATTACTGATGAGTTTTCTGCTTTTGCTGATGGTATGGTCTGTCAGTTTCATTATCACAAAATTTCCTATATTAACAATGAACTTGTCAGTTTATTGAAAAACAGACCAAATGACATTATCTGTTTTTCTAAGCCACCTGTCATAAAAAATGACGTGTTACTGATAAAGACCTATCCAAACCAGAATTTTGACTGTTATGCCCTGGAAAATGTATCGGCAGTGCTGATTTATCTTTACCATTCGGGAACAGCTTGTACTGTCGGAAACAGCAAAAATATTTGTCGGTTTATGGAAAAATGCTGGAAAAAACAGATTCCTGTCTACACGGCTTCCCATAAACCAAAACAAGACCGTTATGTTACCTCTATCGAAACAGATAGGTATACCACCTTTAAACTCTATGGTATTTCTATGGAATGTGCCTACAGTAAACTATTACTGGCTCTTAATCAGGACGAGTATATTTCCGAGAAAATTCTCGGTTCGGATATTTTCTTTGAAAATTGCTTGCTTTGACACTTTATGGTAAGTGATTTGGCTATTGTCTACGTTTATCAAAGAGAGAATAGCACATGAAAATCCTGCATTTTTCCTTTGGGTTTTTGAAAGAACGGTATCGCATAAAGTCTGCGTAAAAAAGTAAATAATTTTGAATTTAGGTTTGCATTTTATATAATAATGTTGTATTATAAGATGTATAGGCTTTTATTCGGATTAAATCTGCATGGTGTGACGAAAAAAAGTCTGTGTCATCAAAACAAGGGTAATTATGAATTAAAGAAAAAAGGTGTGAAGTTTTCATGAGAAAAAAGGTATCATTAATTTTCGCATGGTGTCTGAGTGTGATGCTTGTTTTTCTGACGGTCATTCCGGCATGTGCGGTTAAGAACAAGATTGATTTCAAGACAAAGACAGAAATTTTGTATCTTGTCAATCTTGATACGGATACGGTTGTCTACAGTAAAAACGCAGACAAGAAGTGTTATCCTGCGTCTACGACAAAGATAATGACGTATATCATTGTTGCAGAACAGGTACAGGATTTCGACAACACAAAAGTAATCATCAAACCGGAAGTCCTGGAACAGCTTTTGGGAACAGACAGTTCTTTATCAGGAATAGAAAACTATGCTAAAAAAGAACTTTCAGTGTATCAGTTGCTTAACTGTATGATGGTAAGTTCAGGAAACGATGCGGCACTTGTTCTGGCTGACTATGTCGGCAAAGGTGATGTTGACTCTTTTGTTGCTCTCATGAACGAAAAGGCAACAAAGCTTGGTTGTAAGAAAACACACTTTGTCAATCCTCATGGTTTGCATGACGATAAGCAGTATACTACGGCGGAGGATATGGCAAAAATAGCTAAATTTGCGATGACAATGCCGTACTTCACCGATATCACCAATACGGTTGACTATTATATTGATGGTGATTCGGAAGAACCACTGACAAATACCAACAAGATGATAAATCCTGATGAAAAAGATTATTATTACAAATATGCCAAGGGAATTAAAACAGGAACTACTGATGAGGCAGGACATTGTTTAGTATCTACTGCATTAAAAGATAATGTTTCTTATATGTGTGTTGCTTTTCATGCGCCGTGTTATGATGAGAATGATGAGTGGTATGAAACCAATTATGCCATTCTGGAGAGTAAAAAAGTATACGAATGGGCATATAAGAATGTAACGATGCGTGAAGTGTTGGGAAAAGATACAGTTGTCAGTAATATAGCGGTCAACTACGGCAAAGATTCGGATACCATCAATCTTGTTCCCGAATATTCCTATGCTACAATGATGGACAAGAATATAAAAGACAGTGAAATTACTGTTGTGGCGAGCTGTCAGAAAACAATTGATGCTCCTGTAACTAAAGGAACAATTCTGGGTACGGCTACTGTCAGTTACAATGGCGAAGAATTGACAAAAGTTAATCTTGTCGCTGAAAAAGATATCGAAAAAAGTGATACATCTTATTTTTGGGCAATTGCTCACAATATTTTTGATTCTACCATATTTAAAATTGTGGTGATGGCTGTTGCTGCGTTGTTTGTTATTTATGCTATTTTCATTATTTTGACTTCTCGTTCTAAGAAAAAGAAGCATCATTAAGATGGTATTACTGTTTCAGAGATTTGTTAGCACACTTCAAATGTTTGTTTATGTTTTTGGTGAATTTTGTGAAAAACGTAAAGCTATTTTTTGAAGCAGTATTTTTTGATATTTCAAAAGTTTTGAGTTTATTGTCTGTAACATGGGGTTAAAACCTCATATAACAAAATTTTAAACTTGAAATTTAAAGTCAATATAGACGATTTTTTGTTTGTTATGCTTTAGGTGGCTTCAGCCGCTATTTAGCCTACCGCCTTTAGGCG
>CACYBZ010000420.1 GCA_902772795.1 uncultured Ruminococcus sp.
AGTATTGCCTGATATTGTATATATCTACTAATCAAGCCCGTACAGCTTTCGTATCATGTCTTCGTCATCAACCCAAATAGGGTCTACTGGGGAAACATGATTTTTGCCAACTTGCTTAATAGCATTACGTTTCATTTCAGTGTCAGCCCAAGCATAAATCCGCGTTGTATCGACACTGGAATGTCCGAGAAATTCTGACAACAAAGGTAAAGCCATGCCACCCCTGTAAAGATGCATTGCTCTTGAATGGCGAAGCAAATGAGGATGCATATTAACTGGGACACCAGTACACATAGTGTGAGCCTGTGCAGCGTATTTTTTCATAAATAGAGCTACGGCATCCGGTGAAATTCTGTGAGTGGAGCCTTTCCAAGTTGTAAAAAACACGTATGTATCGGTGGATTCTTCTTGGGAGAAATTAACGCTCAAATATTTACGCATATTTGCTGCGGTTTCTGGACCAATAGGAATCCTGCGAGACTTATTCCCTTTTCCAGTCAAATACACAATCGGAGATTTTGAATCTAAATCCATATCTTGGATTGTTAGATTAACGAGTTCTGCACAGCGAGCGGCTGTTTCATACATCAATGTCATGAAACAATAATCCCGTAAACCGTTAGGTGTGTTGACATCCGGTTGTTGAAACAAAGCTTCCAGAGCATCTTCTTCAAGAAAACCCACAACTGTTTTCTTAACCTTTTTCGTAGGTACATTTTTTATCTGAATTTGGGTATTTACCTTTGAAGGATCCAGTATAGCGGCATATTTTACAAAAGAACGGATGGCCATAAGTCGGTTGTTAACCGTTTGAGGCGCACTGCCTCTTTTGTCAGATAGCCAGTTTGAGAAAGCTGCTATGTTTTCATATGTCAAATCGTCAAAACCAATTTGGTAGTTTTTCATTCCCTTTTCGTCTTTGAAAAACTCCAAAAGTAAGTTCAACGATTTTTTGTAGGAGTTCTTGGTTTTCGGGCTAAAGTTTTTCTGCTTTATCAAATATGTGTTCAGAAAGGAGTCGATAGTCTTGTAAAATTCCTCGTCCTTAATTTTCATGCTCATACCTCCCTGATTATGCGTGACGTTATGCCATTGTCCCAATCTCTGGTCTCGGAGTAAAATTCCGGAGAGAAGTGTATGTAGTAGGCAGTATCAGATATATTTTCGTGTCCCATGTATTCACTCAGATAAGGAAGGCAAGCATCTATGTTCCTTCCTTCGTTTATCCATTGGTGAATTACATGAGTCGCAAATGTATGACGTAAATCATATAGGCGCGGCGTACTGCCCGGGCAATCATAAACTCCGGCAGTTTTTACTGCTTTTCGGAATGTCGGTATAATCCATTCCCTCGAGTACATAGATTTTCCATCATTCACCGGACTCGGGAAAAAATATACTCTTTTCGGATAGATTTGTGACACTTTCCTGTCGTAAACAATGCAGAGTTCTAATAGATCAGGAGCCATGACCACCATACGATCCTTGTGCCCTTTGGACTCTAAAATATTTACACTGCCTGTTCGTAAATCTACATCTTCGCATTTAAGGCGGCGAGCCTCTACCGGGCGCAAACCGCAGCAATAAATCAATCTGAAGATTACAGGGATCACTAAATGCCGAGCAGGAGTTCTTCTATCGTACTTGCATTTATCGAGTTCGCTGAAGATTCTGGTAAGTTCCTCCATTGAATATATATGAGGAACATGTCTCGAATCCTTACGGACAAGATCATTGGGTAAAACATATGAATCAAGCCCTATACTTCTCATATAACGGGAAAGTTCACGGACAGCGGAAATGCGGTTCAGTCGATATTTATTATTCTCCGTTTCTCTACGTTCAGCCCATTTCAGGAAGATTTCCTGCGTTATCGTAGCAGCATTAGGATATTTTCCAACACAAAACTCATCAAAGTTGTGCAGTAGCCGTTCACTCTCGCTGTAGTCATATCCATAAGCACGCTTTGATTCAATTAAGGCTTTGATGTGTTCCGCAAAACCGCTTGAAAATGTGTAT
>CACYBZ010000421.1 GCA_902772795.1 uncultured Ruminococcus sp.
AGGGCTTCGCCCTTTAAAATCCCACAAGGGGCTGCCGCCCCTTGACCCTGCCCACTTTTTTGAAAAAAAGTGGACAAAAAACTTTTGGTTTAAGATATCTTGAGTTGACATTGCTTCAAAGAGAAAGGCTAAGGGGGATATCTGCAAAGTAAAACAGTTAAGAAATACTCTTATAACTATAATCCGTTATTCTGAAAAAAAGAGTCGTTGTCGTTGTTATCTTCGGTAAACAGGCAAACGGATTTTTTTTCGGAAAAACAGAGGTAAACAGGGTTTTCTTTACTTTACTTTCCTTTACTTTTCTTTACTTTACTTTTCTTTTCTTTTGTGGAATTTCTGCAACAGAAATGAGGGTTTCTGCAACAGAAACAGGGGTTTCTGCAACAGAAATGCTTTTTTCAGGTACAACAAATAAGCCGTTACGTTATCCGTACAGCATATTCGTTGCTCATAATATGAATTATGAATCCTGCTTGTCACAACATTCCATCACTGAATAACTTCTTCCATTGGTCGTAACAGATAGCTCAAAGTATGCACTTCGGCATGGCATAATTCCCGAAATATACTGTACGACTTGGTACGCAGAATTATTTTGTACGTTATCCC
This sequence comes from uncultured Ruminococcus sp., assembly GCA_902772795.1. Classification (GTDB taxonomy): domain Bacteria; phylum Bacillota; class Clostridia; order Oscillospirales; family Acutalibacteraceae; genus CAG-964. The sequence goes on from CACYBZ010000421.1 coordinate 610, forward strand.
CGTCTGCCGAATAACCCACTGTCTTTCCGATAACGGTCGGTCGGCTGTGATGTTTCCCTCGTGAATAACGGTCGTCTGCCTATTGGCGGAAATATTATGAAATTTGTCCATGACCGGGCAATTATCTGCCTTTTTTCCGTTTGTGAGTCGCTATCAGTACCGACAGGACAATAGTAATTCCCGACAGAATCGACAACCACAGTCCCAAAGCAATAAATACATTGCCTTCTCCGTCGTCTGTAATGGCGAATCTTTCCAGAAAAGGCGGGTCAGTATGGGTTTCCGTCAGAATTTCAGGTTCATAGACAAAGGTGGCTTCTTCGGTAGGAGGTTCATAGGCATAGTCCTGATAATTCTCGTCAGGTTCATCGTCCAGCACAAAGGTGGCTTCTTCGGTGACTTCCTGTGTCGGCACTTCGGTGGGATAATCATAGTCGTCATAGTCATCATCGTCATAGTCATCATAGTATTCCGTATATTCTTCGACAGGAACAGTCGGTAACGGGGGCTGGGTGGCGGTGTCGGTGGGAACAGGTTCGTTGTCCGCTTCGGTGGCCGTGAAATAATGTTCCACTGCACTGCTGATATTATCTACAATATCATTGAGATAGTCTTCGGGAGCTGCCGATACACTCACCATTGCGTTGACAGCGAACAGCACCGTCACACTGAGAAAAACAAAAAATACTTTTATCGCTTTTTTCATTGAAAATACTCCGTTATTTTTTCTTTTCTCTTATTATATTCGGCATTTTGAATTTGTCTATACTCTCACATAAAATTTACAAATTCTTTAAACCCGTTACTGTTGCTGTCCGTGGAGTACTTCCGCAATGACATTTCCCAGAAGTGACCCTGTATATTTGGCTTCCGACAGTGTATTGCTTTCCGTTCCCACCTCTATCAGCAGTGACCCGTTATTGACAAACATATTATACGCAAAATCCCCGAAATAGAGTGGTCGTGTCATACCCGGATACATTTCTTCGGCTTTCTGCTGTAATTTCAGGGCAAACGTCAGATTTTCTTTCCAGTGTCCGAAACCATATGCGTTGTCAGGGTCGTAACCGCTCATTATCATAATCTGAGCCCCTTTTCTGCCGTCAAAATTGAATACAGTCTTGTATTTGCCCCGTTCGTCGTCATAGCCTACTGCGTCACGGTGAATATCCAGCGTGACTTTGATGTCAGGATATTGTTCCATATACTGATAAATGGTCTGTTCACTTCTGTCATACGACCCTGTGTAGGTTCTGTCATGAATTTCTGTGGCGTGAACACAACCGATTCCCTGTTTCTGCAACGACTTCACAATTTCATCACCGACCGCTATCATATTTCTTTCGGGGTCTTCACTGCGGAAAACATAGTCGGTAAAGTAGTAGCCGTTGTCATTGATGAGGTAGGATTCTGTGGTATGGGTATGATAAATCAGCACCTGAACTTTGTTGTTGTTCTCAATCTGAAATCCCAAATCAGAGGACAGCAGTTCTTCATAGTCGATAGTGTAGTCTGTGGTATTTTTCACCGAGAAATTGTCATAGTCATTTTCCGCCTTGCCGAAATGCTGTTCAATAACAGGATATTTTTCCCCGCTGTAAGTACTTTCATCGTCTGTGATGCTGTGTTCTTCCTTGTAGTCCGATTTACCTGTTCCTTGTGGTTTGTCAGAACGTGTTGTTTTTTCGGTGGGCTGTTCGGCGGAAATTGCAGTCGGGATAGTCTGTTTTGCCACTGTTTCGGCACACACCGCCCCCTGTGGCATGGACAAAGATGATGCCATCAGTTCAAAGGAAAGCCCTGTATCTAGTTGTTGTACTCTCACCACAGTGCATATTGTCCCCACTACGCAAAGTATTCCCCCTAAAAAGCCTGCAAAAAGATTAATGATGTGGTCTTTGTCAATCTTTTTCATTCTGCGACCCCCGAAAAAAATTTCCTTGCGGTTGTTCATATATATATGAATTTCCATAAAACAATATACCCTGCTTCAGGGGTTGCACTCTTGAAATAAAAATTTGACGAAAATTCAAGGTAAAAAATAGCACTATGCTAAATTGAAAAACAGAAAAAATTATGCTATAATGTGAATGGATAGGTATATCCATAATTTGTTAAGGAGGTCTTTGCCATGGGATTTTCAAAAAAGGCAGTATCTTTGATACTTACAGCAATGATGGTACAGAGTGTATTGGTGACAGGTGTTGTCACAGCGTCCGCTTCGCAGACAGATACACTTCCTGCACAGTCGCAGACACAGGTATTGGAGAGTACTGTTACATCGG
>CACYBZ010000422.1 GCA_902772795.1 uncultured Ruminococcus sp.
AGTTTTTTGTCCACTTTTTTTCAAAAAAGTGGGCAGGGTCAAGGGGCGGCAGCCCCTTGTGGGATTTTTAAGGGCGAAGCCCTTAAACTTCTATACCTTCCAGCGAAGCAGGAATTTCTGTATCCTGTTGAATATGAACGAAATGAAAACAATCACAATTCCGACAACTATCAGACCGACTATCGTTCTTGTATAATCACCGAAATCGGAATAATTCTTTATGTAATAACCAAGACCGCTTTGTGCCCCAATCATTTCAGCCGAAGTCAACAGTACAAACGATACCGTTAATCCCTGATTGCAACCTATGAATATCTGTTGCAATGATGCAGGTAGCATAATGGAAAACAACATTGTCAATCGGCTGACATTCAGCACCTTTGCGGAATCTATGGTTTTTTTCTCTACATTCATTACACCGCTCATCGTTCCCCCCAGAACAGGCCAGAAAGTCGCCAGAAAAATAACGAACACCGACACAGAACGGAAAGTCGGCAGCAACGCAATGCCATAGGGTATATAGACAATCGGTGGTATAGCACCGAGAAATTTTGAAATATAAGTTGCTGCACTGCCAAGTCTGGCACTCCAGCCAAGAAAAAGTCCCAACGGAACAGCAATGGCTATTCCCAACAAGTACCCCTGCAAGATAATACCGATAGAACTTTGAATATTGACAAATATTTTTTCATAGTCGCCGACAGCCTGCCAGAACACCTTTCCCGGTGGCGGAAACAGTGCAGGCTTGAGCAAGTTGAATTTTGCCGTTGTCAGTACCCATACTGTCAGAAGTCCATAAATAAAGGTCACGATGTCCGCAAACAGATTCAGACCGACAGACTTTTTGATAAGTGCCGAAAAAATCAGCGTCAGCACTTCAACCCCCACAACAAACCATATGGCATAACTGCTGTAAGTTTCTCCTGAAAGTTTGTCGGGAATGAACTGTATCAGCAAAAACACAATAAACAGTGCGTGTACCACTCTGCAATATCTCTGTTTTACTGTCATTACAGCACTACCTCCTCGCCACCAATCTTTCCGGCAATATCACTATAAAACAAAGCCAGCAACTTATTTCTGAACTTGTTGTATTCCTTTGTCTGCACAAGATTTGCACGGTTTCTCGGACGGGCAAAAGGAACTTCAATCTCCCGATAGACCCTTCCCGGATTTGCTGTCATCATAACGATTTTATCAGAAAGCAGAATTGCCTCATCAATATCGTGAGTGACAAATACAACGGTTTTTCTTGCCTTAGTACCATCACCCTCCCACAATTCCAGCAGAAGTTCCTGTAAAATCGTGCGGTTTTTGGCATCAATAGCTCCAAACGGTTCGTCCATCAGCAGAATATCCGTATCCATCGCCAAAGCTCTTGCAATGGCTACCCTTTGCTGCATACCTCCTGAAAGCTGTGAGGGATATTTATTTCTGAACTGCTCCAGACCGACTTTACCAAGAAACTCATCTGCGATTTTCAACCGTTCTGCACGGCTGACACCTTTATAAACCTGTTTGATACCAAAGGCAACATTCTTTCTTGCCGTCATCCACGGAAACAACGAATAGTGCTGAAACACAACACCACGATTCGTTCCTGTTCCCCGTATGGGTTCACCATCAATCAGAATTTTCCCGTCTGTCGGTGTGTTGATACCCTCCAGAATACTAAGCAATGTACTTTTGCCACATCCGCTGGAGCCAATCACACTGACAAACTCTCCCTCTTCAATGGAAAAGCTGACATCTTTCAGTGCCGTAAAGCTTTTTTTCTTTTCGGTATAATCTACTGTCAGATTTTTGATTTCTATTTTACTCATTATCATCATCTCTGCTTTTACTCCGACAAATGGGTGTCGGAATTATTCAAATTCGTCAAAGTGTTTCTTCAACTGGATATAAATCTTATCATCGGGATTTTCCTGAATCAGACTTTCCAGTGCCTCTTTGTAAATATCGGTGTTATAAAGCTTGTCAATATCGTAATCTTCAGTATAGCCAAGCTCAACGATAGATTTTTTCAGTGCCACAGTACCCTGCTTATCAGGGTCGGGAACAGATGTACCGTATCCGCCATAAACTTCTGTTTTGATTAATGCCTCATCAATATCAATATACTTTTTGACATCTTTTACCGTCTGCTCCTGATTTTCCTGTGTGAATTGATAAGCCTTTATCAATGCTCTTTCAAAAGCCTTATAAGCATTCGGATATTTGCTCAAAGCCGCAGTAGAGGCTACCTGACGGCAGCAAGGCTGATTTTCAAGGAGCGGTTCTTCCGAACAACGGTAAACTATCTTATAACCCTGACTTTCGGCAAGAGAAGTATAAGGCGAATATGCTGAAACAGCATCAATCGAGTCATTCTGAAGGGCATTGTAGGCATCTTTCTGGCTGTCAAAATAGACAATGTTCACCTTGTCTGCTCCCTTACCGATAGCAATTCCTTTATCTTTCAACAATATCTGTAATTCGGCATCTTGTACACTGTTTTTGACAGAAGCAACATTTCTTCCCTTGAGAATGGAAACGTCCCACTTTTTCAGCCCTTTCACAAACTCAGGTTTGATAACATAACCGTGTCCGTTGGTCATTGCACCACCGAAAATTGTCAGGTCGTGTCCCTGACTTTGGAAAGTAATAGACGGTACAGAACCAATAAACGCTACATCAAGCTTATCGGATTCCAATCCCGTTGAAAGCTCCGCTGCCGAAGAAAACAGAGTGAGTGTTACATTCAATCCTTCTTCTTCAAAATAACCTTCTTCCTTGGCAACAAATCCTAAAAGATGTGCAGTTGAATTAAGATGTCCTAAATTAAAATTTGTTTTTTCCAATGCTCCTGCCGCTGATGATGTATCAGCCGAAGCGTTTGAAGATGAAGTACCTGATGTATTGTTTTCTGCTGTATTATTACAGCCTGCCAAAGCTGTTACTATGAGTGTAGCTGCCAGAAGTGCAGCAGTAAATTTTCTGTTCATTTGGATTATCCTTTCCCTTTTCAAAAATAGTCAATTCGATTTTCAATCACCGCAACAATCGGGTATATCAGAGGTTTCAGATGATTTTTCTTTACAACAGTCAGGTTTTTCGCTTTCATGCTTGCTTTCACTGTGACAACAGCTTTTCTCAGATGTTTCTTCCTTATGCAATACAGCAGCTACTGTGGAAGATGTGGGTTCTTCTTCGGAATTTTCCGCTGAACCTGTACAGCCTGCAAAAACAGTCATACTCAAAGTGGTCACAAGCAATAATACTGTTATTTTGTGTTTCATAATACTTTTCCTTTCCTCAATGAAATGGGACAACAACAAAAAGGCATAAAAAAAGGAAAGTCATCGGCTGACTTTCCTTTGAAACGCAGAATAACCCCGTCACATTCGGAAAGCACAGCAAGCCTTAACGCAGAAAACTGTTCTCTGCATCATACACATACAGACATTCATACATATGATTTTTTCCGTCGTGGGTGTCATAGTGTTTACTCCTTTCCGTTTCAGTGTGCTTATTATATCATTGGTAAATGCGTTTGTCTAATATCCTATAAATATACTAGGTAATAGGCTGAGCCTATAAGTCTTTCAATATACCAAGAGCATTTTGAAAAGCAATCTTTTCATATTCAGCAGTGGTCAAATCAAGACGGTTAAAACGATATACTTCTTCTTGCGGATTCCACAAAGGAAAATCCGTTCCGAAAAGTATTCTTTCCGCACCATAGCCACGAATATATCTGGTTACCTGTTCCGCAGCAAGAAACATCATTGTACTGGATATATCCAAAAAACAGTCTGTGTTTCTGAGCAGTTCAAAGGCTTCGTCAAAAAGCGACCAGCCCCCAAGATGTGCTGCAATGACTTGCAGACGGGGAAAATCCTGCATGACTTTTTTCAGACGGCGAGGGTGCGAATAATCAAAACGCTTATCCCCACAGTGAATAAGCACAGGAATTTTCCCCTGAATATAGTCAAACACCTCGTACAGACGGCGGTCGTCTGTATTGAACTGCTGGGTGTCAGGGTGCAGCTTTATTCCGAGTAAACCTGCCTCCAGAATAAAATGGACTTCTTCCATTACATTGATATCATCAGGGTGAATTGTTCCGAAACCATAAAATTCCTTGTGGGTGTCTATCTGCTCCAGAATAAACTGATTACTATGCCGTACCTGGTCAGGCTTCGTGGCAACAGGCAGCAATACAAAATGTGAAATGCCTGCATCTTTACCCACTGACAACAATGCTTCTGCGGTACCGTTATAGGCAGGCGTAATATGATAAAAGCTACCTGTTGCCAGTGTAGCTTTTTCTGCAATCCTGTTCGGATAGATATGGGCGTGAAAGTCAATAATTTCCATCTTCTGCTCCTAAATATTTTTTCAACTCTTCAATATACATTTTGCCGACATGGCTGAGATGAATATTCTTTTTCGTAATATAGCCTATTTTCATTTTACTGCCTGGGTGTTCGCTGTCGGGTTCGTAGGGAACCGCTGTAAAATCACTGCCGTTGAGTTCTTCACAGATAATGCCCGAACAAAGTGTATAACCGTTCAGTCCTACCATCAGATTGAGCATAGTCGCACGGTCAGTTGCCTTGATAGTGCGTGGATAATGATTATTGCTGAGTATTTCCTCGTCAAAATACATAGAACCGCTTCCGCCCTGCTCAAAAGACAAACTTGGATATTCAATCAGCTCATCAAAACGGATACTTTTATTTTTCGCCAGAGGATGTCCCTTCCATAAGTAAACATAAGCATCACAGGTGATAAGTTCGTGAAATTCAAGTTTGTTGGTACGCATCAGCTTTGTCAGCAACGGCGTATTAAAATCGCTCAGGTACAGAATACCAATTTCACTCTGTAGGGTGCTGACATCATCTATTACTTTTTGCGTACGTACTTCACGCAGAGCAAATTCATATTCATCGGTACTGAGCTTTTTCACCAGTTCCACAAAGCTTTTGACGGCAAAGGAATAGTGCTGTGTGGAAACAGCAAATTTCTTTTTTAATGTACCTGCCTCTCCGTATCGGTCAAGGATTGTTTCATATTGACGGTACAGTTCACGGGCATAGGAAATAAATTCTGAACCGTCACTTGTCAGCGTGACCCCTTTTCCGCTTCGGTGAAATATGATAATTCCCAGTTCCTTTTCAAGCTCCCTTATCGATTCTGTCAGGGACGGCTGAGAAACATAAAGCACCTCACTTGCCTTATTGAAAGAGCCTTGTTCTGATATGGTAACGGCATAATGTATTTGTTGTAATGTCATAGTACACCCTTATTCATAAAGATTTTTAGTAAAGTATCTGTCGCCACGGTCGGGCAGTATTATTACGATATTTCCTTTGGCACCGTCGGCAATCAGCTTTTTCGCAGCGGCAAGAGCGGCTCCCGATGAAGAACCTGCAAATATTCCCTCTGTCCTGGCAAGTTCCCTTGCTCCCTCAAACGCTTCTGTATCGGTCATCTTAACAACCCTGTCAACCAGTGACATATCCATTGTATCCGCAATAAAGTCATTTCCGATACCCTCAATGTTATAATCGCTATGCTCACCACCACCCATAGTCGAACCGACAGGGTCGGCAAGCACACCCACAACAGCACTGTTTTTTTCTTTCAGATATTTTACAACACCCGAATAAGTACCGCCACTACCTGCTCCTGCTACAAGATAATCAATATTGCCGTTCAGGTCGTCATAGATTTCTTTTCCTGTTGTTTCATAGTGTGCCAACGGATTGGCAGGATTTTTGAATTGCTCCAGTGTTACGGCATTGGGAATGGTCTTTCGGATTTCTTCCGCCTTAGCCCATGCCCCCAGCATACCGCTTTCCCGAGGCGTGTTGATAATCTTTGCTCCCAGTGCTTTCAGAAGGGTCTGCTTTTCCTGAGAAAACTTTGTCGGTACAACAAGTATGAGTTCATAGCCTCTGTTCAAAGCCGCAAAAGCAATACCAAGTCCTGTATTGCCCGCAGTCGCTTCTACAATAACACCGCCTTTTTTCAGAATACCCTGTTTTTCTGCATCTTCAATCATATATTTTCCGATTCTGTCCTTGACGCTTCCCGAAGGATTGAAAAGTTCTAATTTTGCGTAAAGTCTTACATCATCAGGCAAACCAAGATGATTAAGCTGAACGATGGGTGTGTTGCCAATCAACTGCTGCATATCACTGTAAAGTGCCATAATTATTCCTCGCTTTCTGCAATAGCCTGTGCAATATCCTCAAGAATATCGTCAATATTTTCAATACCGATGGAAAGCCGAATCAGCCCGTCTGTAATACCTACCTTCTGGCGTACTTCATAGGGAATAGATGCGTGTGTCATACTGGCAGGGTGGCACACCAGACTTTCTACTCCGCCAAGACTTTCAGCAAGGGCAACCAGTTTCAGCGACTGAAAGAATTTCTTGATATTATAGTTTTCATACAATTCAAAGGAAATCATCGCACCGCCGTTTTTCGCCTGTCGTCGATTGATTTCATACCCCTGTGCATCAGAAAATCCCGGATAGTAAACCTTTTTGACTGCTTTATGTTCACGGAGAAATTCTGCTGCTCTTTCGGCATTTTCCACATGACGGTCAAGGCGTACACCGAGTGTCTTAATACCACGGATAAGCAAAAAACTATCGAAAGGCCCGAGTACTCCACCTGTGGAATTTTGAATAAAAGCAAGCTTTTGGGCAAGCTCTTCATCTTTCACAACAACAAGACCTGCCACAACATCGCTGTGACCACCAAGATATTTTGTGGCACTGTGAATAACAATATCCGCACCAAGTTCCAACGGGCGTTGCAAATAAGGTGTCATGAAAGTATTATCCACAATGGACAAAATACCATGCTTTGCCGCTATTTCCGCAACTGCTTCCAAATCGGTGACAGTAAGTAAAGGGTTTGCAGGACTTTCGACAAGTATAGCCTTTACATCATTTGTTATCTTTTTTTCAAGTCCTTTGATGTCGGTTGTGTCTTCTATGGAATAGCTTATTCCAAAATGGTTGAACACCTTGTCCAGAACACGGAAAGTACCGCCGTATACATTGCTTGAAATCAGAATACGGTCGCCTGTATGAAACAAGCTGAGTACTGCCGTAATAGCCGCCATACCTGAGGCAAAGGCAAAACCTGACTTTCCGTGTTCAAGTTCTGCAATAAGGGCTTCCAGTGCTGCACGGGTAGGATTACCTGTACGGGAATACTCCCAGCGTGGTTCTTCACCTATACCACTCTGCTCATAGGTTGAGGTCTGATATATCGGCACATTGACTGCCTTTGTATATTCATCTCCATATATTCCCCCATGAATAAGGGCTGATTCAATTCTCTTATAGTCTGACATAACCATTACTCCTTATATATTAAATCTTTTTCCTTTGTATGTTCAAGCACTCTGAACATATCCAGTGCGGTACTTCTGGCACCGTTCAGGTCATGTTCCAGATAATTACCACATTCTTCTTTTTTGCTGCCCGGGATAACTCCGTCAAACTGTGCAATATATTTCAGACTGTCACGCACAAGCGATATAGCCTCTTTATACGACACCGCATCTCTTAAAAGTACATAAAAACCCGTCCTGCAGCCCATAGGGCCGACATACACTACCGAATCGGAATAGTTACTGTTACGCAGATAAGTGGCGAGAAGATGTTCCAAGGTATGCAGTTCACCGTTTCCGAGAAAATTTCCGCTGTTGGGTTTCTTCATTCGTATATCGTAAGTAACAACATCTCCGTCAATACGGGAGATGTACATTCCCTTTTCAAGTACATTATGGTTGACTGTAAAACTTGCTATTTTCTGCATTACACTGCCTCCCTCTTTATTGTTCTCCTTTGTATGCTGACAAAAAATGTATATTTTCAAAAGCACGGATACCATCATTTCTGTTGTCAAAATAATACTGCTGTATTATCTGTGGGGTCTGATGTTCTTCTATCTCAAATCCGTAACGGTCGAGTACCGCATTTATTTCTGAAAAAGCATAGCCGTGCAACATTTTTTCACCTAATTTTTCTGTTATCTCCGCAAGCGTTCTGACACGCTCTGTATTTTTTATCTGAAGGGTTGTTTCGTCAGGATAATCAAATACGATTTTGACCTGTGCCTGACTCAGTTCCGCAATTTTCTGAATGGTCTGTTCAAAAACAGGCAAAGTCAGATAATAGGAAACACCGAGAATGGCAAAAAATGATGGCTTTTTCGGATTAAAACCTGCTTTCCGCAATGCCGTGCCCATATCGTCCGTAGAAAAATCTATCGGCACAAAGGTAAGATTCTTCGGAATATTCCATTCAAGCTGATGTATCCTTTCACGCTTATATCTGCCCGTGTCAGGGTGGTCAAGTTCAAATATTCTGATATGCGGGTTGGTATTTCTGAAAGCAAAAGTATCCATACCTGCACCGCAGATAATATACTGACACTGACGATATCTTTTTGCAAATGCCAACAGTTTCTGTTCGGCAAAGGCAATGCGTGAAAGCGGTATCGGTGAAATGTAACGGTTCAGTGTCGGCATAACCTGTGAGGTTTCAAAATCAGGGGGCTGACCAGGTACTTTCTGTTCAAAATCATTTTGTATCAGCTGACCTATCTCCTCAAATTCTTCTTTTCCCATCAAATCATAGGCAAGATAATCATCAAATATCTTCTGTCGCCCTGTATTGGAATGATAGGCACGGGCAAAAGAACAAAGCTTTGCCGTAATGCTTTCCTGTGTTGCTATCATACAAACTCTCCTCTCAAAAAGGAAACCGCCTGAATGCACAAAAGCAGACAGACGGCTTCATCAGAAAAACGGTTTTACAGTCAGATAAAACGCCTTAACAAGCCACCTGTATCAGAACAACATCTGCAACAGCAGCTGAAAGGCACAGCAACGCCACCGAAAACAACAACAGTGTTTTCGGCTGATACCATATTCATTTCTGCATTGCTACGGAACTTCATTTTTCATTACCTCTTATCCTGTAAACATCGCTGTAGACAGATATCTCTCACCTGTATCGGGTAATATCGCTACAATCACTTTTCCTTTATTTTCCGGACGCAAAGCCAGTTGCTGTGCTGCCCACACAGCTGCCCCTGAAGAAATTCCTACCAAAAGTCCTTCGTTTCTGGCCAGCTCTCTTCCTGTTTCAAAAGCATCTTCATTCGATACCTTGATGACTTCATCGTAAATATCAGTATGCAATGTTTCAGGCACAAAACCTGCACCGATACCCTGTATTTTATGTGGTCCTGGTTTTTCTCCTGACAGAACAGGTGAACCGGTTGGTTCTACGGCTACCACCTGAACAGACGGTTTCTGACTTTTCAGATACTCTCCGACACCCGAAACCGTACCGCCTGTACCGACACCTGCCACAAAGATATCTACCTTTCCCTCAGTATCTTCCCATATTTCAGGCCCTGTTGTATCAAAATGTGCCTTTGGGTTGGCATCGTTGGTAAACTGACTTGGAATAAAGCTGTGTTCATGGGAAACAACCAACTCCTGTGCTTTTTCGATAGCCCCCTTCATTCCTTTTGCCCCTTCGGTCAGGACAACTTTCGCACCATAAGCCTTTAAGAGATTTCTTCTTTCAACGCTCATCGTTTCAGGCATCGTCAGAATTACCTGATATCCTCTTGCCGCTGCTACTGCCGCCAGTC
>CACYBZ010000423.1 GCA_902772795.1 uncultured Ruminococcus sp.
AAAAATCCGAACGAAGTGAGCCTCAAAAGTTTTTGTCCAACTTTTTTCAAAAAGTTGGTGGGATTTTTAAGGGCGAAGCCCTTAAACTGAAACAACAAAATTTTACAGATAAATTGACTTTTTTTCTGCGAAGTGATACTATAATTATGATTTTTGTACCTTTTAAGGAGTTGTGTATTTTTATGAGAGTTTCCAGACTTTTAGGAGAAAGATTTAAAAATGCTCCGTCTGACTGCCTTATCGACAGTCATAAACTGATGGTTCGTGGCGGATATATGAAATATATGGCTAATGGCATCTACTCGCTGTTCATGCCCACCAAGAGAATTACCAGAAAAATTGAAAATATCATCAGAGAAGAAATGGACAAAATTGACGGTCAGGAAGTGATGTTCCCTGTTGTTATGCCCGCAAATCTCTGGCGACAGTCGGGTCGTTATGACAGTATCGGCAGCGAAATGGCAAGATTCACCGACAGAAACAACAATGATATGGTACTGGGTATGACTCACGAAGAAGCTGCTGTTCACCTTGCCAAAGATACCGCTCAGTCGTATGCCAACTATCCCTTTATGATCTATCAGATTCAGACCAAATTCCGTGATGAACCCCGTTCCCGTGGCGGTCTTATCCGTGTAAGGGAATTCACCATGAAAGATGCTTACTCTTTCCATACTTCTCAGGAAGATCTGGAAGAGTATTATCAGAAATGTTTCAAAGCCTATGAAAGAATCTTTAAACGTGCTGGTGCTAAAAATGTCATTCCTGTCAAGTCCGACAGCGGTATGATGGGCGGAAGTGTTTCTCATGAATTCATGCTCCTTGCCGACATCGGCGAAGATACCCTTACCATTTGCAGTGAATGTGATTTTAAAGCCAATATGGAAGCTGCTCCCTGTATTGTGGAAAATGAGTGCGGAACGGTTCAGCCGTTGGAAAAAATATTTACCCCCGATATCAAAACAATTGATGACCTCCATCAGTTTCTGGACTGTGATACCAGACAATTCGGAAAAGCGGTTGTCTATCAGAAAAATGCAGATGATTCCTATATCGTGGTATTCATTCGTGGAGATCTGGAAGTCAACGAAACAAAACTGCGTAATTATATCGGTGAAGATATCCACACTGCTCAGGATATTGTCACCGAAGAATGTGGTATCGTTCCCGGCTTTATCGGGCCTGTCAATCTCACGGACAAGGCAACCGTTGTCTATGACAAGTCGCTGGAGGGAATTAATGCTCTGGTATGCGGGGCAAACGAAAAGGATTATCACTACAAAGGTATCAATTTGGGTCGTGATGTCGGTGATGTGGTCTATACGGACGTTGCCAAAACCTTTGAAGGTGCTGTCTGTCCCGTCTGCGGAAAACATACCATAACCATTAAAAAGGGTATCGAAGTGGGTAATATCTTCCAGCTCGGTACAAAGTATACTAAAGCTATGGATATGACGTATCTGGATAACAAGGGTCAGGCACAGTATCCCATTATGGGCTGTTACGGCATAGGTGTCGGTCGGTTGGCTGCTTCAATCTGTGAGGAAAGTCATGATGACTTCGGCCCGATATGGCCTATCTCCATCGCCCCCTGGCAGGTGGAAATCTGTAATCTGCGTGCCAAAGATGAAAAAGTTTCGGCACAGTGTGAAGAACTTTACCGTCAGCTGACGGATTTGGGCGTTGAAGTGCTTTATGATGACCGTTCTGTACGTCCCGGCTTTATGTTCGCTGATGCCGATTTGTTCGGTATTCCTGTCAGAGTAGTCGTCAGTCCCAAAACACTCGAAAGAAACTGCTATGAAATTTCTCTGCGTGACAAGTCCCTTAAAGATGAGTTCTCCACAGAAGAAGCCCCTGCCAGAATTAAGGCTCTGGTAGAAAAGTTACTTGCGGAATATAACCTGTAAACGATAAATCATCTGTTTTTTCAGGTTGCTTTCTGAAAAAACAGATGATTTTCAGTTCTGTTTCTTTACCATCTTGTATTCATCGTAGAATTTGAAATAATGACAATCGTCAAATCTGTTCTGCATGAATTTGACCATCTCATCTTCGTCAAGATTGATTTGACACAAATAACAATCATATTCTTCATCATAAACATAATTGGCACAGTGTTCACAATTGGATTTACCGTTCACTGATTTATCTTTCCTTTCTTATGGCAAAATACAAGGCAATGTTTTTTTTCGGGAAATTGTCGGAAACAAATCTCTCAGATTGATTTTTCTTAGAAAGGAGGGTTTTATGTTGTCAAATGTACATTAAATATAAACCGATTTCTGTTTTCTGGCATATTTTCATTGCTTTGGGCTGTATCCTGTCCTTACTCAACAAATCTGACGTTATGTCGGGAACTATACAACTGCAATTTCAATTTTTTGATTATGATATCGCCATTCTGAC
>CACYBZ010000424.1 GCA_902772795.1 uncultured Ruminococcus sp.
CAAGAAACTTTCACAGAGCAGAGCAGACAATGTCAAAGACTACTGTTTGTCTGACGCTACAGGACTCAACAAGCCTGTTATCACTGCCCTTTCCAAACTGTTACAGTCTGTAGGACGTTCTTCTGATGAACCTATTCTGGATAAGAACGGTAAAGAAAATGAACAGGCTTCCAGACGAGTAACATTTAAATTCAATATTAATCTTGAAGTTGCCAAATAAAAGAATAAGTTTATCTATACAAACATAATAAAAAAGTTCGGACATGGTTGGAAAAATGTCCGGACTTTTTGTTTTTGGCAACGGCAAAAATTTACAGTTCATTCATTGATTATTTCACAATGAATGTTTATGATTGTAGTATCAGGGGAATAAAATGATAGTAGGGGGGATAGTTATGAAAAAAATGTGGAGAAATTTTGTATTTGTGTTGGTAGAAGTCTGTATCATAGTGTTTTTCGGTTGTCAAAGAACAGAGAGCAACGGGGAACGTGTTCATTATGAACAAAGTACCGTTATTCAGGCAACCGACGGCATAGAGGCAGTAAGTAAATATCATTCAACGGCAGAGGTCACTGCCCGGCAGACAGAAAAACAGGAAAAAAAAGTGGATTATATCCGTGATGATGAAATTGACATTGTAAAGACAACCTCGGCAGGACGTTTTTGTTACAGTCAGATGACAGACAGTCAGAAACATTGTTATGAGAAAATCCGAAAAGCCATTGAACAGCAACGGGAAGAACTCTGCTGGAATGATAAATGTTGTTCGCCGTCAACACTGGATACGATTCTGATGTGTATTACGTATGATTATCCCGAATATTTCTGGTATTCCGACGAATATTGTTATGCAGTGACAGACGAGAAAGACAATACTGTTGCCAGGAAAATTGTCTTGAAATATGAATACAGCAAAGAGGAGATGTATGAACTTACAGAAAAAATTTATCCTGTAGTCAGAGAGTATCTCAGAAGTGTCAGTCATCTGAAAACTGATTATGAAAAAGCGTTGGCAGGATATGAGTATATTATCAATAATACCGTTTATGATAATGCCAAAGCCAATTATGGATATGGTTCTTTTGGCGAAATGGATAAAGAAACCATATCATGTTGGAATATCAGCGGAGTTTTTCTGAACCATGATGCCATATGTCGTGGTTATGTGCAGGCGTATCAGTATCTGATGAATTTGCAGGGGATAAAATGCGGTTATGTGTATGGGGAAGGACATTGCTGGAATGTGATACAACTTGATGGTGACTGGTATTATACCGACATTACGTGGGGTGACCCTGTATTGGAGATTACCCATCAGGACAGTGGCTGGGTGGAATATGTGGAACAGGGAATTGACTATTCTTATTTTTGTATGACGACAGAACAGCTGCTGCAACTGCATACACCTGATTTTCAGATGAATTTACAACTTCCTGACTGTACCGCTACCAGAGATAATTACTTTACCCGAAATCCTGACAGTGATAAAGTCAACGTTTTTGGCTGAGGAAAGATTGTCCTGCAGTGTGGGCGAAAGGAATTAAAATTTCAGAAGCGTTGCCCCACACATGGTCAGAACTCTGTAAGCCTTTAAGGTAACGAGAAATTTTTATTTGCAGATTTCAGAAAACATGAAGTAAACAATCCGAACGAAGTGAGCCGTAAATGTTTTTGTCCAACTTTTTTCAAAAGTTGGTGGGATTTTTAAGGGCAAAGCCCTTAAACTGACGCTTTAGGAAAGGAACTTTTGATGGAAAAATATAATGATTTTTTAGACAGAATAAGTTATCAGCAGGCAGAATTACAGATAGGTGAGGGAAATTTCACACCTGATGACAGAGTATATCAGAAAGTCAATGCGGATAACAGTTTTAAACCGTTCTATGGTGATACCATCGTATTTGCTCTGGGCAGTAAAACAAAGAAAAAAATCGGTGAAATGATTGATGTGTTGTATGATTCTGTTCCGGAGTGCTTTTGTGAAAAATTAAGAGAAGATACCTTGCATATGACATTGCATGATTTGAGTGCATCTGACAATCTGGAAAGTGTTTCGTCAGAACTGTTTTATAATGAACTCCATCTTTTACAGTATCTCCGTGAAGAACCGTGTAAGTCACAGACTATTGCGATGAAAATGAACTATATCGTCAATATGGTCGATACAAGTCTGGTTATGGCTCTCGTACCTGCGGACAAATCAGAATGGAACAAACTCCAAAAATTATATACTTTTATCAATAAAGTAAAAGTATGTCCGTATCCGTATCTGACACCTCATATTACATTGGCTTATTTCAATTACAATGGTTTTGATATCACATTGGTGGAAAAACTGAAAAAGGTTATCAAGGATTTGAATACCAAAAAGCTGGATATCACTTTGCATACAGATAAACTGTTTTATCAGAAGTTTGTCAGTATGAATGAGTATATTAATGTTTTCGGACTGACATAATGTGACTGACAAAGAAAAACACAAGGATAAACGCTTTCAAGCGATTATCCTTGTGTTTTTTAGAAAGGCATTATTTAAAGTATCTCTTTAACAAACCGTTGAAACCTGCACCGTGTCTTGCTTCATCTTTAGCCATCTCATGAACGGTATCATGAATAGCATCAAGGTCAAGCTTTTTCGCTCTTTTGGCAAGGTCGAATTTACCCTCGCAAGCACCTTGTTCTGCGGCAACTCTGAGTTCAAGATTTTTCTTTGTGCTG
>CACYBZ010000425.1 GCA_902772795.1 uncultured Ruminococcus sp.
CAAAATTTGCGTAAGCAAATTTTGACAATAACCATTTGCCTTTTAACCGCACAGATAAAAAACAACAGCGAACCGCTGAAAAAGCCTGTTCGCTGTTGTTTATGTATGTCTGTATCATTTTGTCAGATTATGTTCGGATAACGTAACGCTGAATTAAAATAATATCCGCAAGCGTAACCGAACCGTCATTGTTAAAGTCGGCACAGAATGTCATTCTTTCATCAAACGAAACTGTATCTAAAAGATAGCGTTGTACCAATACAGCGTCTTTAAGTTTTACCTGTCCGTCTGTGTCAATATCGCCTTTCAGAAGACCCTGCAAATTACTGACAGCGGTACTCAAATCATTTATTGCACTCTGTATGTCATTTTCATTGGTACTGCTCACAGCAATAAGATTTTCCGCATAGGTAATGGCATTCTGCAGATTTTGTGCAGTGTCAACGGTATAATGAGAAAGAACATATGTTTTAGCGGTCGTTAAAGTATCACGCAAAGCCACAAGACGCAAAGGGAATAACGTTTGATACGCATTTTGCAAAGCAAGCAGAGCATTATCCACATCTGTCTGAGAAGAAAGAATGTCGTTGCGGACATCTACCGCCATAAGATACGTATTACGGAGTATCTCTACTGTATCTTCTGTGTAAGCGGAAAAAGCATTGTCGGCAAGTTTGATTTTTGTTTTGGAAATCAGCGAATCCAACGAGGAATAGTCCGCACTGTTTACAACAACAAACGGTATATTATGACTTTGGGCATAGCTGAAAGCTGCCGACCCTTCCACACCGTATATTGTCACATTATCCGAATTTTCAAAAGCCGTATCCGAAATGTTTTTGACAGACAACGGAATATAAATTTTGGTAAGTGACGAACAGTTACCGAAACAGTGTTCATCAAGCTGAAAAATGGATTTTGACAGCACAACTCTCTCCAATGAAGGACAGTTGAAAAACGTATACTTCTTTATCAAAGAAAGAGAAGTTGTCATAAATGTCACACTTTGCAAAGAAGCACAATAGGAAAAAGCACTCCTGCCAAGATTAGTCAGACCTTTGGGCAAAGTCACTTCGGTAAGGTTCGGCATAGCGAACATCGCATTTTCTGAAATATTGAGCAAGCTGTTGGAAAAGGTAAATCCGCTGATACGGGCATTTCGGGCAAACGCATTCTGTCCGATTTTGGTTACTGTCATTCCTTTTATAGAAGACGGTACAATCAGGTTTTGTGTTTCGGGAAAATCCTCATCAGTGCCGACAACCTCAATAAAAGAATCATTTGTTTCATACAATAAGCCGTTGTATTCACTTAACGCACTTACAGAAACAGTAAACAACGAACAGACCATCACCGTACACAATATTACAGCAAGTATTTTTTTACAGTTCATCAAAAAATCTCCTTTCCTGTTTTAATTTTATTAAACTTCCTTTTCCATTCTACACTTTTTTTCATAGAATAGCAACCTGTTACACCAAAAAAAATGAATGTAAATGAATTTTGTACTATTCCTACAATACTATAAAAAGTATTTTGTTGTAAATTGAAACTTTTTTATTCTTGCAAAAACCGAAAATAACAGCTATAATAGACTTGATGGAGTGTTTTTTGTTATTGACAACTCTATTTCTGAGGTCAGCAGAATTTCCTCTACTTTATTACAAAACAGAAAACACGACAGCTTAAAAATAAAATTCAGGAGGTTAAAAAAATGAAAATAAAAACCGTAAAACATATTTCACGGCGGTCTGTATCGGTACTGTTATCTGTTTTAATGGTTATTTCTTTGTTTACGGTATGTATGGTTGGCACTACTATTACAGCCAATGCAAAAGGTTGTGTTAAGAATATCATGTACTATGACAACACCAATACGCAATGGGCACAACCATACTTCTATATTGGAAGAAATGAAGGAAGTTCTACTCCAAAAACAGTCAGTTTACCGATGACACAAATTTCCGGCACAGATATATGGTACATTCAGTCAAGCAATGAGGGATACGACGGAATTTATAGAATTTGGAATAATGCTGATGGTTTCTTCTTTGCCGATGTGAATTGGGCAGCAGAAGGTAGCAGTCAAAGCGGTGAAACGCTTAACTGGAATTTTAACAATTTAATTAACCATCATAGTATTCAGCGTGATATGGATGGTGACGGTACAGAGGAGAAAGTTGGTATTAATCAAACCAAAATATGGGGTGTCGGCAGTAGTGGTTACAGCCACAATATATTGGTTACAGGTGGCACAGAGGTAACAAAAGATGGCAGTACAAATCAATATTCACGCCGAATAACAGGTAATCAGGGATCAAACGGATTGATTGTTTTTGATAATAATCCCATAAAATCTCATGCAG
>CACYBZ010000426.1 GCA_902772795.1 uncultured Ruminococcus sp.
AGGGCTGCCGCCCTTAAAAATCCTGCTTGGGGGCGTTGCCCCCAAACCCCCACAAACTTTTTGAAAAAAGTTTGACAAAAACTTTAGTGGCTCACTTCGTTCGATTGGAAAATAATTTGTGATTTCCAAAATCACGAAAGTTTTTTGTCCACTTTTTTTCAAAAAAGTGGGCGGGGTCAAGGGGCGGCAGCCCCTTGTGGGATTTTAAAGGGCGAAACCCTTTAATGAATAAAAACTCAAATCAAAATTTTCTTACGAAAATTTTTCCCTGAAAACTCTTAAGCTGACAACTCTGCTCCCTGAGCGAAAATCTTATTTTCTGCCCTTTTTCTTTTTCTTGACAACGGTAATTCCTGCCACTGTGGAAGCAACCGCTACCGCTGAACCTAAAACCACACCGACAATTTTCAGTGCTTTATGTTTCTTCTTCGGAACTTTCTTATCTGATTTTATGATGGTCTTGACGTTCTGTGCCTTGATATCGGCAACAGCCTCAAAAAGATTGTTCTGCAAAGTCTTATCTGACGACAACGCCACTTTATCAAAACTTTCCTTATCTACAAGCACCATCGCTGATGTTCTGGGAACAACAATTCTGGCATTGTCAATCACACCCAGACTTTCCACGCCTGCCTTCTCTCCGTTGACAACCACTACCCATTGTGTATTCAATGTTTCGTCACCAAGTTCAAATTCAACCGCTTTCTCTGTATCACCGTTGAACAGACACAAAACTTTCTTCCACTGCGTATCGTTGAGTGCATTGTCCATTAAAAATCCGATGGTGTTTTCATCTGTATTACTGAATATCTGCATATTCTTGATAGACGTTCTTGTATTATCGGTGAACGGAGCAAAATTCTTTCTCAGCTGTATAAGCCCCTGATAATAAGCCACAAGGTCGCCGTAATTGACAAGATTGTCCCAGTCTATACGGTTGAGTTCGGGAGAAGATTTATAGCTGTTATGTTCGCCGTCTTTGGAACGTGCCATTTCTTCGCCTGCCAGTATAAACGCCATTCCCTGCGATGTAAATGCAATAGCAGAAGCCAGCTTGTTCATTTCCAGAACTTTTTCGTGACGTTTCCGATAAAGGCTTGTATCCTCCTTGCCGATGACAGTGGCAACCAGCTTATCGTAAAGCGTCATATTATCATGACAGGAAATAAAGGTAACTGTATCGGCAGGTGTGTCCGCCCATTCATTGGTAGCACCGAGTATGCCGTTCTTGACTTCCTCTGCTCTGCCATTTCCCTGAGCAAAACCTGTTTCGTCAATTTCAAAGACACTTCCCTTTATACTGTCCCTGATACCGTCATTGAATGCACCTATTCTGTCCAGCTTGGTGATATTCTTCTGTGTGGCGAACTCAATACCACTCACTTCGCCCATATCCCACGCTTCACCGAAAATAATAATACGACGGTCAAGTGTGTCCAGTTTTTCTCTGACTTTCCGCATAGTTTCCAGATCATGCAGACTCATAATATCAAAACGGAAACCGTCCAGATGATACTCTTTGGCCCAGTAGTAAACCGAATCGACAATAAATTTACGATACATTGCTCTTTCTGATGCTGTATCGTTACCGCAGAAAGAATGTGCCATCCAACTGCCGTCCTCATTGAAACGGTAATAATATTTCGGAACAGTCATATTAAAAAAGCTGTTTTTGCTTTTATAGGTATGATTATAAACAACGTCCATAATGACACCCAATCCCTCACTGTGCAGGGACTGTACCATCTGCTTGACTTCGTTGATTCTGACATTACCGTCATAAGGATTTCGGGAATAACAACCTTCAGGAACATTATAGTTCTTCGGGTCATAACCCCAGTTGTATTCTTCTCCGCCTGCTTTTGTTTCGTCAACAGTCGCATAGTCAAACATGGGATTAATCTGTACATGTGTTACCCCCAGCTGTCTGATATAGCTGATACCTGTCGGAATTTTCGGATTATCGGGCAATGTCGTGTTCTTCTCGGTGAATGCCAGATATTTTCCCCTGTTCTCCTCACTGATTCCACTGTTGGGATTCTCCGAAAAATCCCTGACATGAACTTCCCAGACAATCGCTTCTGTCTGATGTTCAACAAAAACATTTCTGTCATTTTCCCAGTTTTCGGGGTCTGTGTCTGACAAGTCCACAACCATGCCCCTGTTCCCGTTGACACCTACTGCTTTGGCATAGATGTCCACTACTTCTCTCGTCTGTTCGTCGTTGGTGACAGAATAAGTATAGTAGATATTTTTTAAATCGCCCGTGACGGTGATACTCCATATACCGTTTTCGTCGTCATAACTCATATTCCGACTGTCAAGCTTTTCTGCACCTTCCTCATCATCGCTTCCCTTGCTGTACAAATTCAGAACGACTTCGCTTGCTGTCGGTGACCATACCTTGAATGTCGTACATTCTTTTGTATAGACTGCTCCCAAATCATCACCGCTATAGGCAAACTTATCCAGTTCTTCGGCTGTCAGGGAAAGATTTTCCTTTGCCGAAAAATTTGTATCGCACTCTGCCTTTGAAAAATCAAACAATTTTCATTCACCGCTTTCCACAGTTCAAAAATTTGATGTGCATATACATTGACTGTCCCTGTCTGTCAATGTATTGCACATATACCTTTGAATTATTTTAGCATATTTATCAATTATTTACAATTCCTTTAGAAAAACTATTTTTCTTGTAAACAGAGAAATTACCACCGACATATTGTACATTTTGCACAATCAGGTGGTAATTTTTTGTATGTATCTATTACCGAAGTGTTTCCTTTTCAGACGGCTATGATTTTTTTCCTGCCTGCTTTTTCCGAAACCATAAAACAACACACAGAAAAACAACACCGTCCTCTGCCTGCCATTTTATGACGACTTCCTTTGTATCTTCTTATATTTTTTCAGCGGTAATACCAGTTCGGCTTCCGTCTTTTCCCTGATGTCCATTACCGTAACTTCTTTTTCCTCGTCATTTGCAATTACGATAACCTTATCTCCCACACGGACGTTATCTTCTTCCAGAATATAATCATAACGCTTTCCGCCCGTAACAAAACAAACAGACGCTATTCTGTATTTCTTTGCGTTTGCCTTTACAGGAGCAGTAAAGTAATACCGTCCTTGAATTTCAAGAACTTTTTCATCTCCCAGATAATATTCACCGTCTTCGATACGGTCAAAATAAACGGTTCGGCTGATATCTTCTGAAATTTCAGCATTTTTCACCTTGACAACAACCTGTTCCAGCATACCGCAGAACCCTGTTTTCTCTACCGTAACGAACATTTTCGGCGGATAGGTTTCATGGCGGAACGGTGCAATACGAAATGTCAGTTTACAGACATCGTTTTTCAGCGGTCTGATATCCACCTGCAATTTACGGTATTTTTCCAGATAATGATGCAACAGACTTTCTATGTCAATTTCCGCTGTCTGTACGGGTTCGTCTACCTTTCCCGATTGCAGAACACGCTGTAAAGCCTCCCGTATATTGCCCGCCACTGACACATCTCCATAATAATCGTATGCCAGACGCTGTCTTATTGCAAAATCCGCCTGCAGATAACATCTGTATGCCAGCGGATAATGATTGATGTATTCTGTATACCCCTTTTCCAGATATTCCCCCATACGAAAAGCAATATCCGCAAATTTACAGTCAAATTTCCCCTCAAGCATATACGACAGATTCTCATTATACAGTCTTTGCACAATCTGACAGGCTACCACCTTGTTTTTAAGCACATAATAACCGTTAACAAACATATCCGCCAGTTTATACTGCGACTCGTAATATTCTCCCATTGCTCCTATGGTGAAATATCTGAATGCTTCCTCATATTTCGGCTTTCCCTGCCAGCACCGTCCGTAATAATAAATATAACCCAGCGTATTGGCATACTTCGGCTCTTTTGTCAGAACATACAGTTTCCGTACACATTGCAAAGCCGTACTCCAGTCACATTCATATGCCCTGTTACCGCCATAACAGCCATATCCTTTACATTCCAGTGCAACAACACTATCTTTCTTGCAAAGGTCATCAACAAATTTTCGGTATACGGTCAGTTCTTTCTCCGTTGCCGTTTTCATGATATCGTCCTGCCGTAACTGACTGATAAAATATTTCTTGTCTTTATCTGTATAGTTTCTTTCCTCAACAGGCTTCTTTTCTTCTTCCAGATAGTTTTCAATTTCCTCAATCAAACCGTCCACACAGTCTGCCAGACACTTCGTACTTGTCAGGATTTCGTCTATTTCCTCAGCCAACATAAACAGCTTATGACTTCTGACGGGAAGAAACCGCATCGTTTCCACCTCTTCAGGCATTTCTTCCATTTCAAAATCGTCATCATACCAACCGAAAATCGGTAACAACCATTCTTCCCACACGGTTCTGTTGCCCTTTCTGGTCTTTCTGATATTCTCCAGTGCCGTTATCATGTCCTGAAACGTAAATACACTTTCTGTATCAAAATAAATATCCACAGGAGGCATTTCTTCCACAACATCAGAATAATTTCTCTCAAAACAGAAAATCTGCTTTGTCTGTTCCCTGCTCAGATAAATTATCTGCTCCATTGTCCTGATATTTTCTTTCGGGATTCTTTTCTTTATTTCCGTTTGTTTGTCCATAACCGTGACCATATTCTTATAAATACCGACCACTTCGCCGTAACAGTATTCTCCATTATTTTCATACTGTACAATGTCACCTCTTTGAATTTTTTCCATTGACAGATTCCTCCTTTTCCTGATTTTTCTTTCATTCTAACAATCTTTTTCACTAAAGTCAATATCACGATTCTGATATTTTTCACCACTCTTTTTCCTGTTTGCAACTTGTTCTGTCGGAGGAAAAAACCGTTGTTCTTCGTGTTACTGACAAAACAACAGCACAAAACTCCGCTCACCATGAACGGAGTTTTGTGCCGTCTTTATCGGGAAAGACAGTTATTTTTTTCAGATTTCCTGTAACATCAGAATTAGTCAACAACACGTCTGATACATCTGACATAACCGCCCCATGAAAGCGGAGTTGTTCTTACACCGAGGCTTTCATTCATCGCATGAGTGATACAGCCGTTGCCTGCGTAAATTGCTACGTGACCGGGGAACAATACAATATCACCGGGTTTTGCTTCGCTGAGTGATACGGGTCTGCCTACCATGTCCAGATTGGTTCTTGCATACCAGAGATTATAACCGAAATTCTGGTAAACACTGCATACGAATCCTGAACAGTCTGCACCGTATGTCAGACTTGTTCCGCCCCATACATAAGGTGTAACGCCTACCCATTTTGACGCATAATCCGCTATCAGTTCACCCTCTGTCTTGACGGGCTTGACGGTAATTGTCAGAGAAGCGGTGAATTTGCTGTTTTCCTTTGCCGTACAGGTGATAGTTGCTGTTCCTGCTGATACACCCTTGACATTACCTTTTTCGTCAACCGTCGCTACTGCTTTATCACTGCTGTTCCATGTCAGTTCCTTGTTGTCGGCATTCATCGGGGAAACGGTTGCGGTGAGTATTCTGGTTTCTCCCTCTTTCATCGTATCGTCACCGATAACTTTCAGACCTTTGACAGGCTGTTTTACTGTTACCGTACAGGTATCATATTTCTTGTTGTTTTCTTCAGAAACACAGGTAATCACACAGGTTCCTTTGCTGACTGCCGTAATCATGCCGTTTTCGTCAACAACCGCAACATCTGTATCACTGCTCTGATATGTCAGCGTCTGGTTTGTTGCACTGACGGGAGATACATTGGCTTTCAGTGTATAGGTATCTTCTGCATTGATGGTGATTTCGTTGTTCTCCAGTGATACGCTTTCCACAGGTCTGACGACGTTGACAACACAACATTTTCTGACAAAACTTCCGTCACTGGAAGAAACATAAATCTTACAGGTTCCCTTGTTTCTGGCAAGAATAACACCGTCTGATGAAACTGTAGCGATATTGGTATTACTGCTCAGATAAGTCAGTTCTTTCTGTGTCGCATTGGACGGAGTAACTGTTGCTTTCAGTCTTGCTGTTGCTCCCTCGTTAATGTTTTTCTCTTCACTGCTGAGGGTGATATCCTGTACAGGCTGAATCACTTTCAGGTCAAACTTAGTGGAAATGTTACTGCCGTCTGTTGTGGTTGCGGTGACTGTACATTTTCCTTTGCCGACTGCTGTAACAATACCTCTTGCGGAAACTGTCGCTACGGACTGATTACTGCTGGTATATCTGACAAACTTTGTCGTTGCATAAGACGGTGTGATAACCGTGTTCAATCTCTTTTTCTCACCGATACCCATCTGTTCGGGAGCGTTGACAACTGCTAAATCTGTAGCTTTCTGTGTTACCATAACCGAACAATAACCGAATTTGTTTGTTCCGTCTGTGGAAACGGCTTTAATCACACAAGTTCCTGCACCTTTCGCTGTGACAATTCCTGTTGCACTGACACTGGCTACATTGCTGTTGGAACTCTGCCATACCACACATTTTGAACTGGCATTTGTCGGCATAATCGTAGCAGTAAGCTTTCTTGTATCACCGTTGTCAAGTACCACGCTTTTTTCTGACAAGGCAATGGATTCTACATTCTGGCTGACTACCACACTACAACTTGCTGTCTTTTCCATGTCGTCCTTGGAACGGGCAACAATGACACATCTGCCTGATTTTCTGGCTTCGACCACACCGTTTTCATCAACTACGGCGATATCTTCATTACTGCTCTCCCACAGAACCTCCTTGTTGGTAGCGTTGTCGGGGGAAACTGTCAGTGTAGGTAACATCTCTGTAACAGAACCTACCGTCATATAAGAAACTGATTTCATCTTTACCGATGTTACCGGCTGTACTTCTGTTACCTTTTCGCTGTAGGAAGTGTCAGCACTGGTTTCGGCGGATTCCTTTGCTTCGTCGGCAAATACCGACACGCTGCTGCTCATTGTAAGAGCGGATATTAAAAATAATGTTACTATTTTTTTAGAATTTTTCATAATAATACTCCTGTCAATCAACTTGTTAAACACTAAATATGTATTACTGACTGTATACAGTATATTACATTCTTGTAACAAAAGTCAAGCAAAAAAGTTACATATCTGTAATTTGTAACTTTTTTTAGATATTATAAACAAAAATTTTAGCTTTATTAAGTATATTATAACCTACATAATATTTTGACAGAAAATACAGATAGTATTATTTGTGATTTTTACCATAAAAAAGACCCGAACTGTTAAAAGTTCGGGTTAAAATTAAAATCGTAGTTTTGTATCATTTTTCAAGATTACTTTCAATCAGTCGGGAAAACTGCGGAATCCTGAACAGAATCACCGCTCCGATAACGTTAAACAGCAGTTCAGGCAACATATACGACCCGTTGTACACCAAGGAATACAACCACGGATTATCCCATTTTTCAGGCAACCATATATCGAAAATAATTGCCCCCGACATCAG
>CACYBZ010000427.1 GCA_902772795.1 uncultured Ruminococcus sp.
AATTAGGTTACTCAGAACAGTGGTGTGCTGATTTCGTTAGTGACTGTGCATTATTAGCAAATCAATCTAATGCTATTCCGGCTTCTGGATATTGTCCAACATTGAGACAAAACATTTATGATGCAGGTGGACAGAATGTGGATAGATATGAGGCTCAAGCAGGCGATATAGTTTTCTATGGAAATAACGGAGCAGATCATGTTGAGATTGTATATGATGCTTACAACGGAAACATATGTACTTATGGTGGAAATTCTGGAAGTGGTGGTAGTTTGTATTCAAGAAGTGTAAGACAACATCCCACACAAACACAGTCCATTGCCTATATTGTAAGACCAAATTATGATAATAATCCAAATCTATTTCCCGGTTCAGAAGATACTTCCTACGCTGTTCCATATTCAGAATATGCAACGCACAGATGTGATACCTATAATAGCGGCGGAAATAAAGAATCCGGTCATTATATAGCAGAAGGAGATTATTGTTATATTGATGCAGTATATGAAAACGGTTTTTTTTTTTTTTTATATGATATTCCCGGTGACAGAAGATGGGCTTATGCTTGGGCAGGAGATTTTAATATTCCGAAAAAAAGCATCCCAACAAATGCAAGAGCAGATAAAAATCAGTATTGGTATGATCTTAATGACACGATTACGATCTGGGCTTATGCTGATAATGCTTCGGATTTTGAAATGGTAATAGATGATTCATCAGGCAACAGACTTGTAAACTTCTATAAAATGGATGGTAATTCATACAGCATTCCGGTTTCAAAATTAGGTGGAATAGGTGATTATTACTTCTGTATCATTGCTAAAAATTCATCAGGAGGAACTCAATCTGAATGGTATACCATTCCTGTTGTTGGAAATCCGTCTTATTCTGATGTAAGAGTATCTAATCAACTATATACACTGGAAGATACTGTCGAAATAAGTGTAGATACCATTTGTGCTAAGGGGCAAGTAATTGGTATTGATAAAGAAGGTGTCGGTAGAGTTGTTACCGAAAACTGTGAACCTACATATAGGATACCAGCATCAAATCTTGGAGAGGGTAGTTATAGTGTGTATTTTACCGTTTATAATGGTTCAGGATGGATAGATACAAACCGAGTGGAATTCACCATAACGAAATGGCCTGAAAAAGCAACATTAGGAGCTTATATTGGTACCAACTTTGCACCAACTACATTTGGTTGGAATGCTACAGAAAATACAACTCATTATGCCTTAAAAATATGGAAAGGTACTTGTTGGGATGGCCCTTCATACAAAGAGTTTTTAGTTTATGATACAAGCTATGTGGTAGACTTGCCTGCTGGTTATTATGAAGCCTATGTTGATTCGCTTAATGAGTATGGCTGGACTCCAAGTAATGTTATTAAGTTTACAGTAGAATACGGAAGTTCTTATGATAGCGGTGATGACTTTTATGCGGATATTATGAGAGGTGATGACTGGAGCTGTTTATCTGATGTTGATAGCAATGTTGTCATAAATAATAACGGAAATAGATTATGGCATTTTACTAAAACATCAGACGGAGGGTATCTCATACAAAATGTTGCAACGGGTAAATACCTTGATGTATGTAACGCCTTAGATGAAGATGGATGTAATGTACAGACACATGATTACAATGGTAGTGATGCACAAATCTGGTATCGTTATGGCAGATGGGGAGAGTATTTGAAGCCAAAATGTACAGTAAACAGAATAATGGATATTGATAGAGCGTCTGAGAATGCTCAAATTTGGAATATAGAATATAATGACAATCAAAAGCTAAATATTTGGATTTATGATACATTTACTATTTCTTATGACATGAATGGTGGAGTTGGAAATATTAGCAATCAAGTAAAGGTAAACTCTTATGATATGATTATAAGTTCTATAGTACCAACCAAAGCAAATTATGAATTTTTAGGTTGGAGCAGAGACAAAAATGCTACTGTCGCTGAATATCTGTCCGGAACAGTTTTTACAGAGAATGAGAACACAATACTTTATGCTGTTTGGAAAGCACCTCTTTCAAATACTACATTCCTTCCGAAAACATCTATTACTTTAGGCGACAGCATAACTATCAATGCAAAAGCTTCCGGCGGCACAGGCGATTATACTTATGCAGTGTACTACAAAAAGGCAAGTGCTGAAAAATGGTCAACCGCACAGTCCTATAAAGCCAATGCAACAATCAGCTTTAAGCCTGCGGCGGCTGTAAAATACGATGTATG
>CACYBZ010000428.1 GCA_902772795.1 uncultured Ruminococcus sp.
AAATCCCACAAGGGGCTTTGCCCCTTGACCCCACCACTTTTGAAAAAGTGGACAAAACTTTTCATTGTCATAGCTATACGATGAGAAAATCATTCCAACCGCTCAGGTAGATGTTTTTTTGCAGGAATTTTCCGTAAATAACGATAACATTTCCTGTACTCCGCATAAGCTTCACGATATTCCTGTTCCGTAGGCTGATATCCTCCGAAAGCGGTCTGTTCAAAGAGTTGTAACAAACTTTCGGGAACAACACCCCTGCTGGAAATCATGTATTCTCTGAGCATATTCACCGTATAAGAATAATAATTACCCTCTGCAGAAAAATCAATTAATTTCACTACATGAGCGTATAACTGCACTGTTTTCTGCTGTGGTGTCCGAAACAACTGTCTGATACGGAACCCCAGTTCTGAAAGTCTGTCGGATCTCAACAGCAGGACAATGAATACTCCGACAATCAGTAAATATTTGCAACGGTCAAGCATTTGCCAGATGATTCCCCAGTAACTGTTGTCTTCTTCTGAAAGTTGTCGGTAATCCGATACCGTCGGGTCGAAAGTTATCCAGCCTGCC
Organism: uncultured Ruminococcus sp.; assembly: GCA_902772795.1. GTDB lineage: Bacteria > Bacillota > Clostridia > Oscillospirales > Acutalibacteraceae > CAG-964. The sequence goes on from CACYBZ010000428.1 coordinate 574, forward strand.
CCTGAAATATAGACTTCTACGAATGCATGAGAATGCTTATCCCGTATCACAAAAGTGTCTACGTCAGATTTCTCAAATCCCGCAAAACCCTCAACATATCTTGCCGGCAAGCCTATACTTCTTGCCATCAAAGTCATGGCAGTGGCATAGCTTGAACACACGCCTGCTTTTCCCCGAAAAATAAAGTAGTCTATGGACGTATCCTGTGGATTGGCGTCTTCATCATAAAGATAATCATTTTCAGAAAAATATTTTTCCAGTGCTGTTGCTTTATCGATATCAGAGTGATAATGTTCTGTTATCTGTACTGCCAGTTGCGAAACATCGTTCGATATATTGGCTGTATCAGAATAACTGTACTGTGCACGGTAATAATCGTCACGCAACCGACCAGCCTCCACAGAATCATTTTCCAGTAAAATATTCAGATAGGTTTCCGAATCAAGATCTGACTGTTTCAGATAGGCATATAATGCGCTGGTCTGTTCTTCAAAGACAAAACTGTCATTCAGTACAGATTTCCTGTTATCATTGTCAGATGTCCGCAACACCGTTCCCTGAGGGTATTTGATATAGCCTGCTGTTACATCATCGCAGACAATGCCGAACGGTGACGGCAAATAGCTGGGAGCAAACGTCTGTGAATATACCTTTCCGTTCTTACGTTGCAGAAATTCATCTGTTGTGTGGTTATCCACTGCCTTGATTTTCTGCCAGTCATTCAATATTTCTTCGGTAGAATATTCTGCACCGTCTGTTCCATAGAACTGCCATGCGGAATAATTATCCATGTCTGTCATTTTCCAGATTTCACCGTCAAAGACAGAGTAGGCTTGTCGCCGAAGATAATAGACGTTCTGTTTTCCGTCAGTCTGAAAATAAAACAGCGGTGTATCGGAAAAGTTTCTTGCACCGTATCTTTCAGAAGACTGAAAAGACGGATTTTCCAATGATTTTGTCTTATTGATAGCTGAGCGGTTAGGATTGTATTCAAAATAATCGGGGTTACGCTGAAGCTGAGCAAGGTAATTCGGACGTTCAATGGTCATGGCAACTGCCAGTGTAACGGCAATAAATACCCCGATACTGACAAAATAAGAACGGTCAACTGCCAGAACGGTACGACTGTCAGACGTTGCCACACGCTGATTATGAATAACGGTGACAAGATAACTCAGGGCAATCATAAAAATAATATTTTCATCTAATGTTTCGGCACGCTTTGAGGAAATGACAAAGGGAAACAATATACAAAGCATTAATCCCAGAGTTCTGTAACGCACCTGTGTAAAGTAGTAAAGAATGGAAATAAGAAAAAAACCTCCGCTGATAAAAACCGCATTCAATAAATTTAATTGTCGGTGGTCAAATCCTTCTGCACCGTAAAGCCACATTCTGAATATAATAGGGTTTCTGGTCTGTATCATTTCAAAAAATATGATTCCTATACTGGTCATACCAAGAACAACCAGTATCGCCGTATAAATCAGACCTCCCACCGTTTTTCTGGCATGAAGCATATCGAAAAAACGAAACAGAAGCAGTCCCGATACGGCAAACAACACGGTGTACAGCAATGCCATTTCATTGTACAAAGCGTGAATGACTGCATAACAAACTGTCATGCCCAACAATAACGGACAAAAATAAAACCGTAATTTTTGTATCATTCCTGTTTTCAGTCGAGTCAACAAAAAGCCATTCCCTCCCTCTTTCTACAAAATTTTATCTCTGTAATTATATGATATCTGTTGTTTTCGACGATGTCAAGGCGTAATCACTGAATTATTTTGTCCGTAAAAAACTCTGCAAAAAATTGCTACCTGAGCAGTTGAAAATTAATATAAGTTTAAGGGCATTGCCCTTAAAAATTCCACAAGAGGCATTGCCCCTTGACTCCACCACTCCCCCAAAAGTGGACAAAACTTTTCATTGTCATAGCTACAGGTTGTTTTTATTTTTACGTATTTCAGAAAATCATGCCAGCCGTTCAGGCGGAAAAGCTGTATATTTTTCACAGCAGAATTTTACAGTATGTGATAATAACCAATATTGGCTGTCTAAATTTGGATTGAATGCAGACAACGAATATGATACAATAGAAACGGTA
>CACYBZ010000429.1 GCA_902772795.1 uncultured Ruminococcus sp.
AATTGTCCTGTTATTCTCCTTACCGATAGCCGTTATTCTGTTCTTTTTCGGCAAAGAAACAGGAATATTATTCTATCACAGTGAACAGGCAGGGCATTATATCTGTATTCTTTCGCTGACAGTACCGCTGGTATATCTGGATAAAATCGTTGACAGTTTGTTAAAGGGTCTGAATCAGCAGATAGCCTATCTGACCTATAACATACTTGATTCTGTAATCAGCGTTGTACTGGTAATACTGTTAGTTCCCCGATATGGCGTATTCGGGTTGATTATCACAATGTACGTCAGTTCGCTGATAAATACAGGTCTTTCGCTTTTACGGCTGATAAAAGTGACAGAAATACAAATAAAGGTACTGTGGATTACAGCACCTCTATTTATCAGTATTATTTTGTGTTATATTGTCCGCATATTATTTATCGTATGAGTGATAGATTTCCGTCATTTTATCGTTTTCATCAGAGATGAAAAGATAGACATAAATACCGTCTTTGACAACTGCAGATTGTTTCACTTTTTCGTATTCATCAGGAAGATATTCCTTACTCTCTTTAAGAATTTTATTGTAATGCGTCTGAAGGGCATCTCGTACAGAACAAGCACTGCCCTCGTCCATTGCCTGCACAACAATCGCCTCATCTTTGCAAACAGAATCATTGGCTTTTATTGCTGAAAAATAAGCAACATGCTCATCTTTAATACCATACAATGAAAACAACTGTTCCTGAGATACATCTGCCATATTTGATAAATGACAGTAATTTTTTATATCGTCGATAATTTTACCGCAGATTTCTCCTTTAGCGGTATCAGACGATACTACAGAAGATGTCATATTGTTACCTGACGAAGTGATATTTCCTGTAGGGATATTTTCGCAGGCGGTAAGACATAAAATGTTGAACGATAAAATTCCACACATTATCAAACCTGTACATTTTTTCAAACTTTGTTCCATATTCAATCACCGTCCCGACATCATTGTAAACTATCTCAAGAAAACTGTCAACAAAATCTGACAGGATTTACATTTTCTTTACGATTGATGAAAGCATCGCCCCTATTCAACGGTATTCCCCTGAAACATCATCGACAGCACCATCACTAAGACCGACACGATATTCATCTTCATTTTACTTGAAAAAACATTATGATTCTGCACGGTTGATAGCGTTAAGTACACCGAAAATAGAACTTCTGTAAATATTTCCCGAAATTCCCACACCGAAAATACTTCCGCCTCTTGGTGTCATAAGATGAATATATGATACCGCTTTTGAGTCTGAACCTGTGGAAATAGCGTGCTGGGAATAATCCACAAACTTATATTCGGAAATACCGACACCTTCCAATGCATGGAAAAAGGCATCAATAGGACCATTTCCCTCACCCGAAATAGGTACATCTGTAGAGGGGTCGTTGTTGGTACGGAGTATTCCTGTAACCTTGACCATATTACCGTCCTCACCGATTTCTGTAACAGTGGGGTGTCCGACAATTTCATATTTTCTTACTGTATTGATATAGGCTTCTTCAAAAATAGAAAGCAATTCGTTGGGAATCAATTCCCTGCCAAGCTCATCACATTTTTTCTGAACGAGGTCACTGAATTCAGGGTGCATTTGCTTGGGCAACTTATAGCCGAAACTATGTGCCATAACGAACGCTGCTCCGCCTTTTCCTGACTGGGAATTGATACGGATAATCGGTTCATATTGTCTGCCGACATCAGCGGGGTCAATGGGAAGATACGGCACCTCCCAATAAGGACTGTCTGTTTCTTTCATGTATTCCATGCCCTTATTGATAGCGTCCTGATGTGAGCCTGAAAATGCCGTAAAGACCAGTTCACCGATATATGGTGTTCTTTCATGGATTTTCATATTCGTACAACGCTCATAGACCTCTTTATATTTGGGTAAATTACTGAAATCCAGTTTAGGGTCAACACCCTGTGTATACATATTCAATCCCACAGTCACAATATCCAGATTACCTGTTCTCTCCCCGTTACCGAATAAGGTTCCTTCTACTCTTTCTGCACCTGCCAACAATGCTAACTCCGCAGAAGCCACACCTGTTCCTCTGTCGTTGTGGGGGTGAATACTGATAATTGCACTTTCCCTGTTCGGAAGATGTCTGATAAAATAT
>CACYBZ010000430.1 GCA_902772795.1 uncultured Ruminococcus sp.
TCTGATTTTAGAACATATGTCGAGATATATGTAAATCAAACATACAGTGGAGTTCAATGGCCGCTTTATATAAAGGATACAGAAAATTATAATTATGAGATTAATAATAAAATAACTGCACTATTAACTGGAAATATTTATACTATACCGAATCATTTAAGAGATGCAGTTGTTGACGGATTTACTGAATATATTTTTAGTAGAATAAATGAAGAAAATGCAGGTGACTGATATGAACAATTTATTTATCGGTTTAGGTGCCATGGATCTTCTACTACTTTTAGTTGCTTCTTTTATAACTTTTTTGATTTGGTTGTTATTATCCAAAATATTATGTAGATTTAAAAGCATGAAGCAATCAGAGCGTTCTGCTGCATCAGAATCAAAAATAAAGCTGTATTGTTTTTTTGTGATACAAACCATCATGACATTGGTAATTGTTTTTATAACAGTATTTAATCATAATAGTTATTATACTAAAGATAGTATAACAAAGAATTTTGTAGATGAAAACAACAATACTGTTAAATTGACTTGCTGTTTTGTCGATCAAACTACTAATAGATTCTCATCTGACAGAGTAACGAATAGTTTTATAGTATATGCCAATAAAGATGGAAGTGCTTATTATGTACATGAATCATTTTTCTTTGAGGATAATGTTTATGTTGGAAAAGATAATCTTACTTTTTTGGAAGAATCGGATGGTGTACGAATAAAGATCGAGGCAAACAATAAAACGATCAAAGAGATAAAATTGTACTATGATGACATGGAGGACAGTGAAAATGCGAAATAAAAATAATAATAAAAACAACACTGTACTATTGTTATTTTGTGTAATTAACTTCTTGACTCAATTAATCTCATTTACAATGTTGATAATGTATTGCCGTGACTCTGTTGAATACGGCCCCTTACTAATGCAGACTAACAATAGAACAATTTTTTCTGAAACCTCTCCTGATGGTAAATATACAGTTAAGCTATGTAAAAATGTGTTGGTTTGCTCAAACAATGACCATGATACACAATTTGTTGATACGTATTGTATACTTAACTCTGATATCAGTGGATTAAATGTGAACGAAAAAAACATTGATGTTGAATGGCAAAAAAACGAGATGAAAATAAGAATTGATTATTCATACACAAATAATTTTAATCTGTTCCGTGATAATAAGTTTTCTGTTACCGTTCCTTATTCAGATTTTACTTAATTAGTGTTTGCAATTGAAACAATTTCCTACTATTACGGTAAGTATGGATTTTCGTCATTTGAACAATATTTTTGGACAACACATGAAACTGATAGTTTTTTATATTACCTTCATCAAGGCGAACGATAATGTAAAAAAATATGGGGGTGTTTTTTTGAAAGAAAAGAGTGTTTTTTCTAAAAGACTTTCTATTTTGCTGGTTATTCTTTTTTCTCTTGGACTGTTTATTTTAGTATGTACTTTTTGTTTTTTAGATGACAAAACGTTTATTGACAATTATTTTTCCGAACATAAGATGACAGTAGAATATATTGGAACTGATTTGGATATTCACGGATATGAAGACGAAGAAAAAATCACCAAACTAAATAAGCATATTTATTTTTATCGTTGGAAAGATTATGATGATATTATGATAGCTGCTGTTTATACAGATACATGGGCAACAAGTTCGCAGCTGATACCTGACCCGTACGAACGTATTGTTCTGTGTAACTGTAAGGAGGAACTGGCGAAAAAGATAGTAATCGAAAACAACATAGGAACCATAGACTTAAATGAAGTATCAGTATCGGAAGTAACACCAAAAATAATCAGTTTATTAGGAACACTGAAAAAAGAATGTAAAAAATATGAGTTTGAGGGTACACCGAGATTAAAGATCACTCTCAAATATAATAACAATGAGGAAGATTTCAAATTCGATGACCCTGGGTTTGTAGAGACTGGTTTTACAAGGTTTATTGAAGCAACATTACGAGCCAACGAGGAGAAACACTATGAAAATGTCAAGCGATAAACCCACTCTTTCTTTCAAGATATTTTTAGCTTTACTGTTACTTCCTGTAGTCATATGCATTGTGAATGGTCTATACGAAGTGATAAGCTTTGATAAAGAAAAATATGTTATTTCTTATCTTGAAAAGCGTTATTATGGTGAGTTTACCTGTATCGGCAAAGCAGAAAACAATAATAACGGTAAAACAGAAACTTTTTACCTTAAATCATCGTTAAGACCCGATCTGACAATTACCGCTACCTATTGGGAAGGGTGGAATGATGGACCTATGTCTGTTGTTCCGTTCAACCTTGATTATCAGCGAAGGGTTGGAGATAATTATTTTAAACAACTACTTAATGAAACTGTTGACAGAGTTGGGCCAATTGATATAAGTGAAAAATCTGTTGAAACGACAACAGATATTGTTTACTCTACTATGCAGAAAATAAGAGATCTTGAGTTAGTGTATGTAAGGCCCGATGTGTATGTTGATACTCGCTTCAATATGTTGTTTACTTATCATAGAAAATCTAAAGAGTGTCTTTTTATTTCTAATGTGAGTAGAAAACGTGTTAGTGGCGAAATATATGATATATATAAAGAACTAGGGCAATACCGCATATATCAGAAAAAAATATGAAGTCAAAAGAAAACACCCGGCAACCAAACCGAGTGTGATAGAAATATCCTGTTTTATGATTAAAAGGAAAACCAAATCAGACCGACAGAGGTTTTCTGTCGTCCAGATATTGGTTTGCCAGTGCGAACATGAGATAGCTTTTCAGCATCTGTTTTCGCAACCCTAGGTATCTTGTTTTACGATAACCGAAAAAGTCTTTTTACAACTGCAAAAACATGTTCAACCTTGCAACGATGGTCCGTATCTCTTTATAATCCACAAAAACTTCCCCGGAAAAACAGATCTGCGCATCTGCTTTTCCGGGGAATGATTTTCATACTATAATTGTCAAATAAATAACAGACAACACTGAAACGTTATTACGCTATTTACTCA
>CACYBZ010000431.1 GCA_902772795.1 uncultured Ruminococcus sp.
AATTATTCTATTTTAGAAATATCATTGGCGTTTATGCGATTTATTAAAAAATTGTTCATAAAAATTTAACTCGTTCAAAAACCCTGTCAGCCTTACGGCTGACGGGCAATTCATCCCTCCACCTAAGAGGTGGAGGACTTCTTGCCCATTTAGGTTAAAATCAAAACGAACACAGTCAACCACAAAAGTTTATGAGGCAAGAAACACAAAAAACAACCGTCACACTGACGGCTGTCTTACACTACACAGATACGGTATTATCCATTTTCTGGTCAATAATGTTTTCTTGTCCATGAGAGTAATGTGCTTTCCGATATTCATTAATCACCATTTCACACTGATATTCGTTAAATTCTACATCAATTTCCTTATGTGACCCTGACGGCATTCTTACCATAATTTCTATATAATAACGGTATTCGTCACCTGTATATACTACGCTGTTTTCGTATTTCTTTACACGCACTATCTTTTTGACAACATCATAGATGATTCGGTAATCTATGGCATAGACATTTTTCAGATTGTACACCATGATGTGTGTTGTTCCAAGATTAATACCGTTATCTTTATAGGAAAGTATTTTGCCTTTCCTATACGATTTTTCCAGCATCTCAAAATCACAGTCTCGACGATAAAATTCTCTTACAGGCTGTGCCGTAAACAGGGAAATTCCCCGAACAGCACAGATAATACCAAGGACTATCCCAAAAATCCCTATGCTGATATTGATTAATGTCGTCTGGTAAATTATCAGGAAAACCCCGAAAAAAATAAAAACACAGCCTAACTTCAATAATAATAAATTACTTTTGGTTCGGTAACGCTTTTTCAGGTCGTATTTCATTCCCCTTTTGTCGGGTGTTTCAAATGCATGACTGATTTTGTAATTGTAAAATTCTTCCCGCCATTTTGTGTTTCTGAACTTACTGTTATTTTTCAGTAGCTTATTGTACTCTGTCGCTTTGCGGTCATCATTCCTTTCTTTCAAACAGGAATGAATCCCCGTTCCTGTTAAAGCGACACATACAATAATTCCCATTACAAGATACTTCACATCTCTGATAAAATAATATATGCCCGACATAATCACAAGGGCTACTACTGCCGAAAGCAATGTACCTGCCAAAGTCGTTTTGGGGTCAAACTCTTTTCTGCTGATTTTTCTGAAAGTTTCAAAAAATCCGAAAATTATTTTTTTCATGTCGTGTTCTCCTGTTTTGTACTGTACGGGTTTCTGAATGTATTTCTGTCAGGAAAATTTATTTGTCTGTCGTAAAGATTTGTTTCAGATAAATACCGTCATTTTCATCTGTCAACAGTGCCTTTGACCCTGAAAAATGACAATATCTGACAGGAATACGGTCTTTATTGTAATAAAATTCCACAACTTCAGAATTGCTTATCCTGTTTTTATCCATGTCCATCACAAAAAACTGACTGCGGTTGTCATAACCGCCGTCAATGATAATCTGTTTACCGTCAGCAGTAATCAGAAAAAATTGACTTCCCTCTGTCTGCGGAATAAATTCTGTTTCTGTGATAAAGTCCGTTCGGATTAATTTGAACTCATCATAGTAGTAGTACCATAAGTTTTTGCTGTCGTCCATGTTGACAGCGTAACAATCATATATCGGTCTTTGTGATTCCCACAGTTTTTCTCCGTTGTCATTCCAGACAATCAGTCCGCTTGCTCCTATGGGATTATACCACCCTAAATTTCCGAACACACCTTCATCAAAGTAACTGACAATAATCCTTCCGTCGTCAGTGACAAGACAATCTTCTATTCCGTCACCAAGACAAAATTCTTTTATGATTTCATTGTTATGGCTGATGATCAAAGCGTTTTTTTCGGGGTCACCGTTACGATATTGACATCTTGCTCCTACCATAATGATATTGTCACCAATCGGCAAGGCAAAGTGATAAAATATTTCATATTCTCCTAAAGGCCTGTACTGCGTGTGTACAATATTGCCACTGCTCCAGTCTGTATAAAGAATGAGCAACGCATAATGGTTTATCATACAAACCTGATTGCACAACAGATAATAAATGTTTCCGTCATAGCCGATACTTTCACTGACAACTGTGGACGGTTCAATATCATACTGATGAAAAATTTCCTTTAAGTCGATACGGTTGTCAAAATGGATTTTCTTTGTGTCTGTCATATTATCACCCTGCTTTATTTTTATTGTCAGGAAAATTATAGCATATAACTACCTCGCTGAAAATATATTTCTGGTATAAGCTCATGACAAAATTTGCAGGTCAAGGGCTTCGCCCC
>CACYBZ010000432.1 GCA_902772795.1 uncultured Ruminococcus sp.
CACAAGCCTTTGAAAAGGCTTGACCGAAACTTTAAGGCGAAATTTGCATTCGCAAATTTCGGAGGACGTAAAGGAAACAATCCGAACGAAGTGAGCCACAAAAGTTTTTGTCCAACTTTTTTCAAAAAGTTGGTAGGATTTTTAAGGGTGAAACCCTTAAACGGAAACAGAAAGAGGGAAAGAAAATGTCATCTTGTTGGGGAGATAAAGTGAAAATTTCAATTTTCGGAGAAAGTCACGGTAAAGGTATCGGCGTTGTTGTGGACAATTTGCCGTCAGGAGAAAAAATTGACATGGACAAAGTGTTACAGTTCATGGACAGACGTTCTCCCGGAAAAGACAAGACTTCAACACCCAGACGGGAAAAAGATTTTCCCAATGTACTCAGCGGACTGCTGAACAATACAACCACGGGTACTCCGCTTTGTGCCGTCATCGAGAATACCAACACACGTTCACAGGACTATGGGGAAACTTTACGTTATCCTCGTCCGAGTCACGGCGATTATTCGGGACATATCCGCTATGGGGGATATAACGATATCAGGGGTGGCGGACACTTTTCGGGCAGACTTACCGCACCGCTGGTATTTGCAGGTTCAATATGCCGTCAGATACTGGAAAGAAAAGGTATTCGCATAGCCTCCCACATCTATTCTATAGGAAATATCAATGATGTGCCGTTTAATCCCCTGAAAGTCGAAAATGAATTGGCAGAACAGTTAAACCGTCAGTTTTTTCCGTTGATAGATACGGAACGTGAAGTCAATATGCGTGACTACATCGAAAGTAAACGGCTTTCGGGTGACAGTACGGGTGGTATCATTGAATGTGTTGCCACAGGTGTTCCGGCAGGTGTAGGCAGTCCGATGTTCGGGGGAGTGGAAAATATCCTGTCGTCAATCATTTTCGGTGTGCCTGCGGTCAAGGGTATAGAATTCGGAACAGGGTTTGACATCACAAAAATGACAGGTTCACAGGCAAACGACCAGTACGCCTACGATGAACATGGAAATATTGTCACGCTGACCAACCACAACGGCGGAATAACAGGCGGTATTACCAACGGTATGCCTATATTGTTCAGGGTTGCCATAAAGCCCACACCGTCCATATCTGTACCGCAGAAAACAGTGGACTTACTCAACAGAGAAAATACGGAACTTGTCATTAAGGGCAGACATGACCCTTGTATTGTTCCCCGTGCGACTGTTGTCATTGAATCAGCACTGGCAATCGCATTGATGAATATTTTGTAATAATGCTTTGGAGTGAACAACATGGACTTGAAAAACATCAGACAGGAAATTGATACGGTTGACAGACAGTTACTGGAACTGTTCAAAAAAAGAATGATGTACAGTATACAAGTTGCCGAATATAAAAAGGCAAACGGGTTATCCGTTCTGAACAGTGAACGGGAAAAGGAAATCCTGGATAGGGTGGAAAAAGACGGCGGTGAGTTCGGCTATCAGGCAAGAATACTGTTTTCCGATATGATAGAACTGGGCAAGGGGTTACAATATGATATCATGGGTTCAGGGGAAAGTCTGAAAAAAACTATCGCTGACGCTCAGAACGTCATCAGAAAACATAAAGATATCCGTATCGCTTTGCAGGGCATAGAGGGAGCAAATTCCCACGAAGCAACAAGCCATCTGTTTCCTGAATGTCAGCCGATATTCTATAAGAGTTTCGGAAAAGTGTTTCGGGCTGTCGAAAGCGGTGAAGCTGACTATGGTGTTCTGCCTGTGGAAAATTCATCGGCAGGGTCTGTATCGGCAGTGTATGACCTTATTCTGAAATACCGTTTCTACATCGTGGAAGCGTTGAATTTACCTATAGAACATTGTCTGGGCGGACTGAGTAAAAGTGAACTGGAAGATATTGAACAGGTATGGTCGCACCCGCAGGCACTGGCACAATGTTCGGACTTTATCAGCGAACACAATTTCAAGACGGTCAACTGTACCAACACCGCAGTGGCAGGAAAAAGTATTGCCGAAGAAAAACGGCTGAACTGTGGGGCTATCTGTACCGAAAAGGCTTGTCAGGAATACGGTCTGAAAGTACTGGTAAAGGGCTGTCAGAACTATAAAAACAACAGTACACGTTTTATTGTGATTTCCAAACAACTGATTATCCCTGAAAATTCTGATAAAATCAGTCTGTGTTTTTCTTTGCCACACAGCAAGGGGGCTTTGTATACCGTTCTGGGCAGGTTCAATGCCAACGGACTGAATATTACCAAACTGGAATCCCGTCCGAGAGAACATGGTACACCGTTTGAATATCTGTTTTACCTTGACTTTGATGGCAATGTGAAAAGTGATAAGGTAGTCAAGATGTTATGTGCGTTGTCGGAAGAATTACCTGAGTTTTCTTTTCTGGGCAACTATAGGGAGGAAAATTATCATAGAAATGACTGAAAAAACACGTCCTGCTATCTTTGTGATAACAGGACGTGTTTTTATATCAGCGGATAAAGAGTTCAACCCAGAAAATCAGACCGTTTTTTTCATAAATGCCTGCCCCTGTTCCGTTGTACAGCGGACTGAGAATATATTTTTTGTGTCCTGAGGACTCCATCCATGCTTGTACTGTATCTTCGGGAGAAGTAAATCCGCCCGCAATATTTTCGTTGACGAAATAATAGGAAACACCGTATTCTTTGAAAATATCTTCGTAATATTCCCCGTTGGGACGCTTATGGGAATATTGGGAGGAAATTTCTTCGGCACGGATACGGGCAAGCTCACAGACATCTTCACGTTTTTCTAACGGGTGAACACCTGCTTTTATCCGTTCTTCGTTGACAAGTCGGATAACAGCGTCAGCATAGCTTTCCTTTACGGTGACGGTACAGGTAGCTGTCTTACCGTTGGCAGTCTGTACGGTAATGACAGCATCGCCCACATTTACGCCTGAAACATTACCGTTTTTGTCTACGGTAGCCACAGACGGGTTGTTACTTGTCCATGTACATATTTTGGAAGCGTCATCAGGTGTGACGGAAGCATTCAAAGTGACAGTTTCCCCTGTGAATATTGTTGCACTGTCCTTATCAAGAACTATACTCTGTACGGGAGGACGGTTGACGCTTACCTGACAGGTAGCTGATTTTCCGTTATGTGTGGCAACGGTGATATAGGCTACACCTGATTTTCTGGCGAATACTTTTCCCAGAGAGTTGACGCTTGCCACGGACGGATTACTGCTTTTCCATGAATAGGAAGCAAAAGCACTTGTCGGGGAAAGGGTTTTGGTAAACGTATAGGATTTACCGATATCGAGTGTCAGACAATATTTGTCAAGTAAAATCTTGTCGGGGGCGGGTTTGACATTGACAGTACAGGTTGTCGTTTTGCCGTTGGACGTTCTGACGGTGATATCCGCTGTACCTTTCTTGACAGCCGTAACCAGACCGCTGCTGTTGACAGTGGCGATACTTTTTTTATTACTTGACCATGTGCAGCACGTCACAGCGTCGGAGGGAGTAAGCGTGGAAACAAGCTGGTAATTTTGTCCTATACCCATGTTCATTTTACTTTTCTGTAAAGTGACGGTTTCAGGGGCACTTTTTACGGTAATGTTACAGTTGAAAAAATTGCCGTCTTCTGTCTGTACGCTGATACAGGTGTCACCGACACTTTTAGCGGAAACTTTTCCTTTTGAAGTCACAGTGGCAACGGCGGTGTTATGGCTGACGTATTTGGCGGTTGTCGAAATCCCCAGTTTTTTATCCAGTAGAATTGCCTGTCCCACACCTACCGTAAATTCATAATCTGTACTTTCTGCGGAAGTCTGTATCTGTATGATGTCTGAAAATGTCGGTGTAAAGGCATGTGCATGAAGTGTCACACTGAATGTTATGGTCGCCGATAACAGTAATGCGGTAATCGGAAAGAACCGTTTTTGTTTCATGAGATACACCTCTTTCTGTGAATGTTGATAATGGATTTGTTGATTTTCTATTAAAAATATTGTTTTATTGAACAAAATTATATAAAATATTCTGTTTGGTGTCAATGTTTTCATCACGAAAAATTTGCTGAAAAATTTTATCTGTTTTTACCAAGTGAGAATTGGTATGCCTAAAAATGTATTTACAAACCGCAGATAAGCTGATATAATCTAGAAGTAAAATGTATATATGACGGAAAGGAAGCGTTTTTATGGCAAACACAATCGAATACAAATGTCCATGTTGTGGTGGTGAACTGGAATTCAACACGCATGAACAGAAAATGAAATGTCCGTTTTGTGAAAATACGTTTGAAGTCGAAACATTGAGGGAATACGACAACATTCTGCGTACTCAGCAACCTGACAATATGCAGTGGGAAAGACCTGCCAATGAATGGTCAGATGAAGAAACACAGGGAATGGCATTGTATCACTGTAATTCCTGCGGTGCGGAGATTGTCTGTGAAGACCAGACCACAGGAGCAACACATTGTCCGTATTGTGAAAGTCCGATTGTTTTGTCAGGACAGTTCAGCGGTGACATGAAACCTGATTTGGTTATCCCGTTCAAACTGGATAAGAATAAGGCTGTTGAAGCGTTTGAGAAACATCTCACAGGTAAAAAGCTGTTGCCGAAACTTTTCCGTACACATAACCATATTGAAGAAGTCAAAGGTGTCTATGTGCCTTTCTGGTTGTTTGATGCCAAGGCAGATGCGAACATCATGTACAGGGCGACAAAAGTCCGTTCATGGAGTGACAGCAATTACCGTTATGAAGAAACAAGTTTCTTTTCTGCACACCGTGCAGGTTCACTGGAATTTGTTGCCGTTCCCGAAGATGGTTCGTCACAAATGCCTGATGACCTTATGGAGTCTTTAGAGCCGTTCAATGTATCGGAAGCTGTTGACTTTCAGACGGCCTATTTGTCAGGTTATCTTGCCAATAAATACGATGTTCCTGAACAGGAGTGTATCGGCAGAGCCAATCAGAGAATCAAGACTTCTACCGAAAATTCATTTTTAGGAACAGTCAGCGGATATAATACCGTTACTGTTGAAAGCAGTAGTATACAGTTGAATAACAGTAAAGCCCGTTATGCATTGTATCCTGTCTGGATACTCAACACCAACTGGAACGGACAGAAGTATACTTTTGCCATGAACGGACAGACAGGAAAATTTGTGGGTAATCTTCCTATGGATACAGG
>CACYBZ010000433.1 GCA_902772795.1 uncultured Ruminococcus sp.
AATTCTATTGCTCCTTCAATTTTTCCTAAAACTTCTATTTGATTTGAAAATTTTGCCTTTTTTCCTAAAGCTTGAACAGAATTTATTTCATCATTTATCATCTGAAGTTTTCCAGGTGCTTTTGTAAAAACAAATGCACTTTTTCTTTCAAAATTACAATCAATTTTCTCTTTATTTACGATTTTCTCAATATTCTTAATTGCCTCTTCATTTGCTTTTAAATATTTTTTTGCAAAATTCTTGCCTTTTGAATCAATCAAATATTTATAAAACAAATGGTGTTGACTTGTAATTTTACCTGTTGTCCTTCCACTTGTTTTTGAAGAAATTCTGTCTTTTTCAAGAACAGCAACCTTAACTCCACCTGCTTTACTCAAATAATATGCTGTACTAATACCAGTAATTCCTCCACCAATAATACATACATCTACTTCAATATTTTTATCTAAAGTTCTATACTTTCTATCATCTGTATTTGTTTTTATCCAAACTGAATCATTATTTTCCAAAATGTTCATCTCCTTTGGATTAGTATTTGTAAAAATTATAAAAATATGTATTTTCGAACATTTTTTTGTATATGATTTGACTTTTTATTAAAAACGTGTTATAATTAACATAAGTTTTCGTTAGAAAGCTAATTCAACACACCCCTCTTGGGGTTTAGGAGATGACTTTATGACAAAAAAAAGTAAAAAAGAACCTCTTTGTATTATTGTATTAAATGCAATGATTGAATTCATTACGATTGAGGAAGAAAATTGCATTTGCAATGACAATTATTACAAAAATATGTTTTTCAAATATGCACTTGAGGAACATAATTCTTTTCAGTGTGTTGTACGCACATACGCAGAAATGTTAAAATGTGCAAATGAACTCACAGGAAATGATCTCGACTTAATGCATGCAAATGCATTAATTGATGTTTTG
Organism: uncultured Ruminococcus sp.; assembly: GCA_902772795.1. GTDB lineage: Bacteria > Bacillota > Clostridia > Oscillospirales > Acutalibacteraceae > CAG-964. Next base: position 934 of record CACYBZ010000433.1, read on the forward strand.
CGCATATATGACGATGTTAAAAGTCAAGAATACATTAATCAACTTTTCTATTTTTTTCGGAAAGAATGTGAAATTGATTTTGAATACTTGATTGCAAAGTCAAACGGACGAATAAAATCGGCCGTTAGTTCAGACGCAAAGCAACGGAATAAAATCTTACGATTTGCGATTTATCGTAGATTGTATAACTGCTCAATTGAAGAAATTCAGATGTTTTTCAAGAATAATCTCGTAAATATCCTTGATATTTTAGGAGAGAAAGTTTTAAAAACAGAAATCGAGAGCTTTACATTCTCAGAAAAAGATAAGGAACTTATCAAATCTCATCTGAAAGCCTTAATGGAAAAAAATTCCAAAAAGAAGCTTCATAAGGATATGGTTGGCTATCGAGTTGTAGTTTCTTCTGTAAGGCAAACCACTGATGAAGATTTTCTCACACATTTTCTGGATACTTTTACAAAGAAATTGAAGGAATTTATGTTAAAAAATGGTTATGAATACTCATCCGAAAAAAACTATGTTGCTCAACCCAAGGAGAATGGGTATCAATCCATTCATCTGGTTTTTGAAATTCAGCAGATTCCCGTTGAAATTCAAATAAGAACAAAGAGAATGGATAATCACGCAGAGTCTGGAGCTGCTTCTCATGATGAAGTATACAAAAAGGCAAACTGTATTTATTCTTTTCTCGATTCCTTTGCAACAAAGGTTTCAGAAAATGTTGGTAAAAGAGATATTCATGAGGAAGTAGGAATACTAAAACCACTTGATATATCCAATAGACCATGGTGTTCTATGCCAAGAGAAGAAATTCCTTATACTCCGAGTGAATTAAAGTCATTTGAGAATAAAGAATTGGTAAAAAGATATCTTAACATATAAATGTTCTTTCCCCACCTACCAAAAGGTAACTGCCTTTGGGTAGGTGGGGTTTTCTTTTTACAATGAAAATAGCACTAATCTATAGTGCTATTTTCTAATATTAGTCTTTATCATTATCTTGTGCAGCATAATACCATATAAAAGCTGTAATAATAATTGCTGCTACTGCTAAAATAATCCATATCCATGTTGTTGTAGACATATTTCCAGTTGTCATTTCATCAACTGATGTTCTTACTGCATTATAACCATCTGTAAATCCATTACCATCTCTATAACCAGTTCTATTATCCATAGTATTTTTGTTTCTGTTATCATTATTATAATTATCATTTCTATTATTATCTCTTACACCCATTCCATCCATAACATCATCTGCTACATTTCTCAT
>CACYBZ010000434.1 GCA_902772795.1 uncultured Ruminococcus sp.
ACTGCTGGGACGATACCAAAGCCAACAACCCCGACTCAGACCCCGCATGGCGTGGCGACTTCAAGGGCTTGATTCAGAAACTGGACTATATCAAAGCACTTGGTTTCAGTGCTATCTGGGTTACGCCCATTGTGGAAAATACCAGTAGTTACGACTATCACGGCTATCATGCTTCCGACTTTACCAAAGTTGACCCCCGTTATGAAAGCAGTGATACCACTTTTGAAGATGTTATTGCCGCAGTACACGCTAAGGGTATGAAAATCATTCAGGACGTTGTATGGAACCATACCTGTAACTTCGGCGAAAACTATATTGCTCCTTTCTTTATCAAACATTACAACACATTAAAAGACCTTGAATCCATAAGCTGTCTTACCCTTAATCCCGACGGCGGACTGGCAAAGGCATTCCCTAACTATGACAGTCTTAATGGTGCTGCACAGTATCAGGCAAGACTTTCCGCAATGAAAAACGATACCAACGAACCCAACCACTACTACCATCATGACGGTTCTCTCAGCTGGGGTACTTATACCGAACAGACAGGTCAAATGGCTGATGACTGCGTAGACATCAACACAGAAAACCCTGTTATGGCAGAATATCTGACATCTACTTTCTTGGATTATGCCAATATGGGTGTAGACGCATTCCGTTTTGATACGGAAAAACACATCAACCGCTGGACACTCAACCATGCGTATTTCCCTAAATTTACCTCAATCAAGAATTTCTACATCTTCGGTGAAGTCTGTGCAAGACGTAGAGAAGCTGTCAACGAGGGCGGACAGTCCGACTCCAGTTTCTTCTATACATGGAAAGAAACTGACAGTGCTTGGCAGAATAACTGGAGTACCACAGACTGGCAGTCCAACTATGAAAATTCCATCAAGCATTTCAACAAATATCAGACATCAAGCGGAATGCTTGAAAGTGAGAATGCTTTCCTGAAAGGTAACGAATATCATACACCCGATTACAGTCAGGCAAACGGTACAGGTACTATCGACTTTACCATGCACTGGAATTTCTACACAGCACAGCAGGCTTGGGGTGCGGCATTAAGTGAGGACAAGTATTTCAATGACGCTACATGGAATGTTGTTTATGTTGACTCTCACGACTATGCTCCCGATGAATGTCAGTATTTCCGCTACAATGCAGGTACACAGGCATGGGCAGAAAATATGTGTCTGATGTTTACGTTCCGTGGAATTCCTTGTCTGTATTACGGCAGTGAAGTAGAATTCATGGCAGGAGCTCGTATTGACGTAGGCCCTAATGCTCCGTTGAGTGAAACAGGTCGTGCATACTTTGGTGACTATCTTGAGGGGACAGTAACCGCAAGTGATTTCGGAACATATACCGCAAGCGGTAAAGTTCAGGAAACACTTAACAGTACACTTTCACAGCAGCTTATCAAACTCAACCAAATCAGACGTGCTGTTCCTGCATTGCAGAAAGGACAGTATGCTGTTGTTGGAGATATGTGCTTCAAACGTGGTTACACCGACCCCGAAACAGGCGAAAAGAGTTTTGCCTGTGTAGCAGTTACCAACAGTGCTACTTTCTCCGGTATTCCTAACGGTACTTATATTGACGCTGTAACAGGTGATACAAAACAGGTTACCAGCGGAACACTTTCCGTATCTGCTCCCGGTAAAGGCAACTGCAGAGTTTATGTACTCAGCTCAAACGGTTACTCAGGTATCAGCGGTAAAATCGGCGGAACAACACAGTATCTTAAATAATCGTACATTTATTCTTTATCCGACAAACGGGAACGCTTCTGTCTTTGCCGACAGAAAGTTCCTTGTCGGCTGATATGCAAAAAAAGATACCATAACGAAATTTTTTACACTTTAGTGTTAAAAATTATCGTTATGGTATTTTTGTATTATCGAAAGTTAAAGGGTTGCCCCCTTTAAAATCCCGCCAAGGGGACGTTGTCCCCCCACCTACCCGCTTTTTGAAAAAAGCGGGGCAAAAACTTTTGTTTGTCACCGCTGAAACTTTGATAATCAATCCGAACGCAGTGAGCCTGAAAAGTTTTTTGTCCACTTTTTTTCAAAAAAGTGGGCAGGATTTTCAAGGGCGGCAGCCCTTGAACAG
>CACYBZ010000435.1 GCA_902772795.1 uncultured Ruminococcus sp.
AGGGCTTCGCCCTTAAAAATCCCACGGGGGACTCCGTCCCCTCGACCCCTGCCGACTTTTTGAAAAAAGTCGGACAAAAACTTTTATAGCTCACTTCGTTCGGATTGTTTTTCTCTTCGTTGCCCGAAATCTGCGACAGCAGATTTCGCCTTAAAAGTTTCGGTCAAGCCTTTTCAAAGGCTTGCGGGGTTCAGGGGCGGAGCCCCTGACAGGGGTGTGGGGACGGAGTCCCTGCAAAAAAACGACAACTCCCGATATTCGGAAGAACATCGGAAGTTGTTGTTGATTTATATGCAAATGCAAGGAAAATTACTCGTCAAATTTCTGAGATGCCAGGAACTGCAGGTGTGCAAGTTTTCTTTCAGCGTTCGTCTGTGCAAAGTTGAAGAGTTTTTCTGCTCTTTCCGGGTTTGCTCTTGCCAGAGCATTGTAACGGACTTCGCCCATGATGAAATCACGATAACTCATTGTGGGTGCTTTGGAATCAACTGTCAACGGATTCTTGCCCTGTTCAACAAGACGAGGGTCATAACGGTAGATATTCCAGTAACCGGACTGTACAGCTTTTTTCTCTTCTGTCTGTGCGATGGTCATACCACCCTTGATGCCGTGGTTGATACAAGGTGCATAACAGATGATGATAGATGTACCCTCATAACTTTCAGCTTCTACAAATGCTTTGATACACTGGTTATAGTCAGCACCCATAGATACCTGTGCGACATATACATTACCATAAGTCATAGCAATAGCAGCAAGGTCTTTCTTGTTGGTAGCCTTACCTGCTGCGGCAAACTGTGCGATTGAACCACTAGGAGTGGATTTGGAAGCCTGTCCGCCTGTGTTGGAGTAAACTTCTGTATCGAATACAAGAATATTTACATCTTTGCCTGATGCGATAACGTGGTCAAGACCGCCGAAACCGATATCATAAGCCCAACCGTCACCACCGAATATCCAGATGGATTTCTTAGCGAGCTGGTCTTTGTCTGCGAGAGTCTTCTTAGCAAGCTGACCTGCTTCACAATCACAGTCTTTGATTTCTTCCAGTTTTTCAATAAGAGCCTGTGCAGCAACTTTGTTGGCACCTGAATTCTTGATGGTAGCAAGATAGTTTTCGCAAGCCTCTTTGACATCTTCTTTGGAAGTCTTTTCTGCGATGTTGGTAACATACTCAACCAGTCTGTCACGGATAGCGTTCTGACCGAGAGCCATACCATAACCGAACTCTGCGTTATCTTCAAAGAGTGAGTTATGCCAAGCCGGACCTCTGCCTTCCTTGTTGACAGTGTAAGGTGTAGCCGGAGCAGATGCACCCCAGATTGATGAACAACCTGTTGCGTTAGCAATGAACATTCTGTCACCGAACAACTGTGTAACCAGTTTTGCATAAGGTGTTTCACCACAACCAGCACAAGCTCCGGAGAACTCAAGCAACGGCTGTTTGAACTGACTTCCCTTTACCTTTGTTTCGTCAAATTTAGCGAGAACTTCAGGTTTATCAGGCAGTGCAAAACCGTATTCAAATACTTCCTGCTGAGGCATTTCGCCGTCTGCGGACTTCATGACAAGAGCCTTGTTGCCCTTCTTACCGGGACATACCTGAGCACAAGAACCACAACCTGTACAGTCAAGAGTAGATACAGTCATCGTAAAGGTAAGTTCAGGCATACCTGTCATTTTAGCGGTCTTTGTTGCTGCGGGAGCATTGGCAGCTTCATCGGCTGTCATAGCAACGGGTCTGATTGCTGCATGAGGACATACATAAGCACAGAAGTTACACTGAATACAGTTATCAGGTTCCCATGACGGAACGTCAACGGCAATGCCTCTCTTTTCGTAAGCGGCTGAACCCTGAGGAACTGTACCGTCAATGTGATTCTTGAATGCGGAAACAGGCAGCTGATTACCTTTATAAGCGTTTACAGGGTTAAGAATGGTGTTAACATAGTCAACAACTTCAGGTCTGCCTGTGAGCTGTGCGGCTTCTTTGACCTCGTCCTGAGCATCTGCCCAGCTTGCAGGAACGTCAACTTTAACAAAGTCTGTTGCGCCTCTTTCGATAGCGGCATGGTTCATGTCAACGATAGCCTGTCCTTTTTTGCTGTAGGACTTTGTAGCAGCGTCTTTCATGTACTGAATAGCATCTTCTTTAGGAATGATGTTGGCAATGGTAAAGAATGCAGACTGTAAAATTGTGTTGATACGTCCGCCAAGACCGATTTCCTTACCGATTTTGATACCGTCAATCGTATAGAAATTGATGTTCTTCTGAGCGATGATTCTCTTCATCTTAGCAGGGAGTCTTTCTTCAAGTTCTTCACCTGACCAAGGACAGTTCAGCAGGAAACTTCCGCCTTCTTTAAGGTCGTCAACCATATCATATTTGTTGACATAGGACGGGTTGTGACAAGCAACGAAGTCAGCCTTGCTGATATAGTAAGTAGATTTAATCGGTGTGCTGCCGAAACGCAGGTGAGATACAGTAAGGCCACCTGATTTTTTGGAGTCGTAAGCGAAATAGCCCTGTGCATACATATCTGTATGGTCTCCGATAATCTTAATGGAGTTCTTATTTGCACCGACAGTACCGTCTGCACCAAGACCCCAGAATTTACAGGAACTTGTACCGGCAGGA
>CACYBZ010000436.1 GCA_902772795.1 uncultured Ruminococcus sp.
GGTTACAGATGAATCTGTACATGATATTCTTTCAGCCAGAAATTGATTTGCAGGAGATAGGCGAGAATCTGCGGAGCTTTCATAAGTTGCCCGTACCACGGGGAAAGCAGTCTGTCGGGGTTTTCCATGATATCAGAAACGGCTTTTTCATCAAGAAATTGTGTGATAGGGTCTTTGTCGGCAAATACCTGACGCATAGCGTCAGATACCAGTCGGAAATAAACAGGGTGATGTGTCTTAGGATACGGACTTTTTTTCCGCCATACGATTTCTTTGGGAAGAATATCTTCCATTGCCTTTCGGACGATGCCCTTTTCACGACCGTCAAAGGCTTTGACTGACCACGGCATGTTGTAGGCATATTCGACAATACGGTAATCACAGAACGGCACTCTGACTTCAAGACCGTTATACATACTGCAACGGTCTTTTCTGTCAAGAAGTCCCTGCATGAACCAGTCAAAATTCAGAACGAACATTTCTTTCATTCTTTTTTCCAGACGGCTTTCATCGGGAAGCGTATCCACACGGTGTATCGTGGAAAGATATTTTTCCCTGACATATTCTTCACCACGGGGCAACAGTCCTTTTTTCAGCACACTCCTGCGGACAGCGGTACTGTTCGACCACGGAAAATTATCTTCAAACAGAATTTTTTCGTTATGATACCACGGATATCCGCCGAAAAGTTCATCGGCACATTCTCCCGACAAGGCTACCGTAAAATCTTTCTTTACCTCCTTACAGAACAGCAACAACGAAGAATCCACATCTGTCATAGCAGGCAAATCCCTTGCCTTTACGCTGTCATAGAGTGCATGATAAACGCTTTCATTATCCAGAACAATATTTCTGTGACGGGTATGGGCGGATTTGCTCATCAGACCGATATATTCGCTGTCGGCATTGGGCTGAAAAAGACTTTTCTGAAAATAGCGGTCGTTGTCGGTATAGTCCACCGAATAGGTAGTCAGAATTCCCTTATGATTTTCCCGAAAATAGCCGGAAGCGGTCTGACTGATAATGCTGGAATCCAGTCCGCCCGACAAGAATGTACATAACGGTACATCAGATACCAACTGACGGGTAATAGCATCTTTGAGTAACCACCGCAGATAGTCAACGGTCTGCGAAGGGGAATGGGGGTGAGGTTTTGCCGTCAGCCGAAAATAACGGTGTTTATCGAATCTGCCATCATGATAAACGCCGTATTCCCCCGGCAGAAGTTCAAAGACATTTCTGAAAATACCGTTTCCACCGCTCCGCCCCGGGCCGATAAAGAAAATATCGTTGAATCCCTCTTCGTCGACAACGGGCTGTACTTTCGGACATTTCAGCAGTGCCTTGATTTCGGAGGCAAACAGAAAACCGCCGTCATACTGACAATAGAAAAAAGGTTTGACCCCTATTCTGTCCCTTGCAGTGAACAGTTTATGTGAACTGTGTTCATAGACGGCAAAGGCAAAAATACCGTTCAGTTTTTCCACGCAGTTTTCTTTCCAGCAGATGTATGCCGTCAGCAGAACTTCCGTATCCGAATGGTCGGAAAACGTATAGTTTTTGCGGAGAAGTTCCTGTCGCAGGTCGTCAGTATTGTAGAGTTCTCCGTTATAGACGATGGTATATGTTTCATTCCGATAAGTTCTGGTCATGGGCTGTTTACCGCCGTCAGGGTCGATGACGGTAAGACGGCGGTGCATAAGACAGACATTTTTTTCCTGACTGAAAAAAATTCCCTGCTGGTCAGGTCCCCGTTTTTCCAGAGAAGAAACCATATGATGTATCACCGTATTTTTTTCGGTGAGGTCTGTATATTTATCCAGCCAGCCTGCTATTCCGCACATAGAAACAACCGCCTTTCAAAATGAATTGCTGATGTTATGATATGCCGTTTTGGTGAGAATGTGCATCAGGCAGAGATATTTTCTGTGTTACGACTGGCTTCGTTGAACGAGGCAATCATATTTTCAGCGAAAATACCGTAACCTTTGTCGGGTTCGTTGACGAAAACATGTGTTACCGCTCCCACAAGACGGTTATTCTGAATGATGGGACTTCCGCTCATGCCCTGTACAATGCCGTTGGTTTTACTCAGCAGAGTCCTGTCTGTTACCTGAATGACAATATTTTTTGTTTTATGATATTCGTTGTAATTTATCGACAGAATTTCCACATCATAATACTGCGGAGAAGTATTGTCAAGAGTCGTGATGATTTTTGCCTTGCCTGTTCTGACCTGCTGTTTGTAGGCGAGAGGGATTGTCTTATGACTGACGGGCGATGTCTGAAGATAGCCGAAAATTCCCGTATCACAGTTGCTTATCACATAGCCTTTACAGAGATTTTCACAGTGGTGACCGTTGAGTGTTCCAGCCACACCTGCTCTGGCTTTGGTGATACCCTCAATTTCAGCTCCTGTCACTTCGCCCTGTGCCAGAGGCATAAGTTCGCCTGTGTCAATATCGCATATGCCGTGTCCCAGACCGCCGAAAGCATGACTTTCCGTATGATAAAATGTCATTGTTCCGATACCTGCCGAACTGTCACGAACCCAGATACCGATTTTATAGCTTTTGTTTTCCGTCTGTATGGGCATGACGGTTTTTGCGATGGTCTTGCCGTTGCGGATAATTTTCAGCGTGACAGGTTTTCCTTTACTGTCGTTGACAGTCAGCGGTAAATCCTCCGTACAGGTGATTTTTCTGCCGTCGGCGTAGGTAATGACATCACCGATTTCTATTCCGCTTTCTCTGGCAGGATTGTAGGTTTTGCCGTTGACCGTTATTTTGTCGGTCTTTACCACCATTACCCCTTCGGTGAAAAGCCGTATACCGAACGGATTTCCACAGGGAACAACCATTTCATTTGGTCTGATGGAAATATTGACGTTCTTGATGGGAAAAATATTGCCGAACATGAGTTTTCCTGCGACTTTCTGATTTTCGTCTTTATAGGTATTGAGCGTCACACCGTATACCGAAAGCGACTGTATACCGACACTGTCGGTATAATAATCCGAGGGCAGGAGATTTCCCAGTACCGCACCTGTACTGAAAATCATTGTGCAGATAACTGCGGTTGTAATGGTAAATATTCTGATGAATTTTCGCAAAGATTCCGCCTCCTGTTGTATTGCTGATTTTATTTTGCCACATAATCAGTAAATTAACAGTTCAATTTATTTCCGACAAAATCAGCACAAAATTTTAATACTTACGTTCTGATTTTTGTTGAAAAAAAGTAAGAAATATGATACAATAAAAAAAATTTGATTTCCATTGTACAGGAGGTTACCAACTATGAATATTACCAATGACATTAAGTATGTCGGCGTAAACGACCATCAGATTGATTTGTTCGAGGGACAATATGACGTTCCCAACGGTATGGCATACAATTCCTACGTTATCACAGACGAGAAAATTGCCGTTATGGATACCGTCGACCGCAATTTTACCCACGAGTGGCTTAACAACGTCGAGGACGCTTTACAGGGCAGAAAACCTGATTATCTTGTTGTTCAGCATATGGAACCCGACCATTCCGCCAATATCGAAGTCTTTCTGAAGAACTATCCCGAAGCGGTAGTCGTTTCCTCAGCGAAGGCGTTCACCATGATGAAGAACTTTTTCGGTACAGACTTTGCGGAAAGAAGAATCGTTGTCGGCGAGGGAGATACGCTGGAACTGGGCAGTCATACGCTGACATTTGTTACCGCACCGATGGTACACTGGCCTGAAGTCATTGTCACTTATGACGCTAAAGACAAAGTTCTGTTTTCTGCGGACGGTTTCGGTAAATTCGGAGCGTTGGACGTAGAAGAAGACTGGGCTTGTGAAGCAAGACGTTATTATATAGGGATTGTGGGCAAATACGGTATGCAGGTGCAGGCATTGCTGAAAAAAGCGTCAAAGCTGGCGATTGATATTATCTGTCCGTTGCATGGCCCTGTACTGAAAGAAAATCTGGGGTATTATCTGGGACTGTATCATACATGGTCAAGCTACGGTGTGGAAAGTGACGGCGTGATGATAGCCTACACTTCCGTATACGGCAACACAAAGAAAGCGGTAGAAATTCTTGCGGAAAAACTCAGGGTGAAAGGTTGTCCGAAAGTTGTTGTCAACGATTTGGCAAGATGTGATATGGCAGAAGCGGTAGAAGATGCTTTCCGTTATGGCAGAATCGTACTGGCAACCACTACCTACAATGCCGATATTTTCCCATTCATGCGTGAGTTTATCGACCATCTTACCGAACGCAATTTCCAGAACAGAACGGTAGCTGTCATTGAAAACGGTTCATGGGCTCCCATGGCGACCAAAGTCATCAAGAAAATGCTGGAGGGCTGTAAGAAAATCACATATACCGATACCAATGTCAGAATACTGTCCGCACTCAGTAAGGACAGTAAGGAACAGCTGGAAAAACTCGCTGACGAACTTTGCATGGACTATATGGCACAGCATGAAGAAACTGCCAACAAGAATGACCTGAAAGCTTTGTTCAATATTGGTTATGGTCTGTATGTAGTCACGTCCAACGACGGCAAAAAGGATAACGGTCTTATTGTCAATACGGTAACACAGGTTACCAGTACCCCGAACAGAGTAGCTGTCTGTATCAACAAGCAGAATTATTCTCATCATATCATCAGGCAGACAGGAATAATGAATGTCAACTGTCTTTCGGTAGAAGCACCGTTCAGCGTATTTGAGAATTTCGGTTTCCAGAGCGGAAGAACAGCCGACAAGTTCGCCGATTACGAAAAACTGCGTTCAGATAACGGACTGGTATTTCTGAACAAGTATATCAATTCGTTCATGTCGCTGAAAGTGGAGGACTATATTGACCTTGACACACATGGTATGTTTATCTGTAGTGTGACCGAAGCCAGAGTAGTTTCAGATAAAGAAACGATGACGTACACATATTATCAGAACAACGTCAAGCCCAAACCGCAGACCGAAGGCAAGAAAGGCTGGGTCTGTAAGGTATGCGGATATGTTCACGAAGGCGATTTGCCCGAAGACTTTATTTGTCCGTTATGTAAACACGGTGTAGCCGATTTTGAACCCATACAATAATGAACTGACAGTCAGCGGTCTGTATGTTTTCAGACTGCTGACTTTTTTCAGTTTAAGGGCTTCGCCCTTAAAAATCCTGATTCAAGGGTTGCACCCTTGAAAATCCTGCCAAGGGGCGTTGCCCCTTGACCCCAC
>CACYBZ010000437.1 GCA_902772795.1 uncultured Ruminococcus sp.
AAATGATGTTGTTCCTGAAAAACTTACCACTTACTATAAGAGTGTTGTTGTCTTTGGCAAAGCCAGAATTCTGACGGAAAAATCAGAAATCATTCATTCGGCAAAAATACTCGGACTGAAATATTATGATAATGCTGATTTTGTCAACCGTGAAATTGAAAAACTGATGAGTGCTTTATGCTGTGTGGAGATTGTTCCCGAACATATCTCCGGAAAACAGGCTAAAGAACTGCTATGAGTAATGGATTCCATGTTGATGAAAAACGCCGCCCTGAAATTTACATAAGTAAATTTCAGGGCGGCTTATTTTATTGAAGCGTTACAGGGAAAAAATTATTTGCCGATAATTTCTTCTGCCCATTTTTTCAAAGCGTTTTCCGTGGTCATAACCGAAAATCTTTTACCTTCAATGACTTTGGCTTTTGTGGCAAGAACCTGCATATTGTCTTTGGAAGAACCAAGTCCGCTGATACCCGATGTGCAGAACGGCACAACTGTTTTTCCTGAAAAATCATAGCTTTCCATGAATGTATCAATAATAGACGGCTCTCTGTACCACCAAATCGGAAAACCGACAAAAACAATATCATACTGTTCCATATTCTCTACCTTACTTGAAATAGGCGGACGACTGTTTTTATCGTTCATTTCCACACTACTGCGACTTGTCTTGTCGTGCCAGTTGAGGTCTGCTTTTGTGTAGACCTGTTCGGGAACAATTTCAAACAGGTCTGCCTGTACAACCTTTGCCAGTTTTGCTGCTGCTTTTGCCGTTACACCACTCGCTGAAAAATAAGCTATCAGTATTTTCTTCATTATGAATTACCTCCATTCTTTTTTGCTTTGTCTGTCATGCTTTCCGTTTACAGGCTGGCTTTCAATATCTGTACAACTTCACTGCGGTTAAGTACCTTATAGCCACCTTTGAGAATAATGGTAGCATCGGCAATACCCTCTATCATGCTTTCTGTTGCTCCCAGGTCGGTAATATTCATCACCAGTCCGATTTCTTTCATCCAGTTTTCCATCGCTTCAAGACCGTCTTTGGCAAGCTGTTCATCTGTCCTGCCGTCACGGGAAATACCCCATACTTCTGTGGCAAAACGGGCAAATTTTCTGACACCATAGGGCATGATGTAACGATAGTAGGGTAACGATACCGCCGCCAGCGTCATACCGTGAGTAGCGTCTGTATATGCTCCGACAGCCTGACCAAGCATATGTACCATCCAGTCCGTTGACTTGCCTCTGGATACCAGCGTATTGAGTGCCCATGTCGCCGTCCACATGATATTGGAACGGGCTTCATAATCCTGCGGATTGTTTACAGCAATTCGACTGGCATGAATAAGCCCTCTCATCAGTCCCTCACTGAGATAATCTGAAGTATTGTCGTCCTCTCCTGAAAAATACTGTTCACAGATATGATTCATAATATCGTAAATACCTGCTATCATCTGATATCTGGGTAATGTCATGGTATATCTGGGATTGAGTATGGAAAATTTCGGCATTACCTCATCACCGAATACATGACCGATTTTCAAATGCTGTTCGTGATTGGTAATAACTGCACCACCATTCATTTCAGAACCCGTTCCTGCCATTGTGAGAATACAGCCTACAGGAATAATGGTACAGTCGGGATTTTCAAAGCGGATATAATATTTCTGCCACGGGTCGTCATCGCAATGCACAGAAACCGATAACGCTTTGGCATAGTCACAGACTGAACCGCCACCTACAGCAAGAATAAAATCCGACTGATGATTACGGGCAATAACAACACCTTCGTTGAGTTTTTCGACCGTGGGATTCGGCATTACCCCTGCTATTTCGGCAATATTTTTTTCGCACTCCTGCAAAACGGCAACAATTTGGTCATACAGACCGCTTTTCTTGACTGAACCTCCACCATAGACAAGCAGAATATTTTTGCCATAGTTCTTCATTTCGTTTTTCAGACTGCCCAGAGCGTCTTCACCGAAATAAAGCTTTGTCGGATTGTGATAACTGAAATTTCCTAACATAATGATACCTCCGTTTGAGAATTTTATTTTTGCCTTTACGGCAGAATTTTCATCAGACAATCATACACCATCTGATAAACCGTTGTCGAAGGAAACTGTACTTCAGCAATTTCCATCGCTTTTATCTGATTTTCTGTATGGAACACAAAAGGATATACCCCGAACAAAAAAGACGAAAAGGTTCGGCAGAAAATATCACAGGCTTCTGTTGTGATTTCGGGTTGAAATGCCTGCAGAACAACGGTGAACAATTCATACATACGGCGAAACCGTAACTTGAATTCTGCCAGACGTTCTACCCTGCTGTTTACTTCAATTTCAAAAAGGTTCATGCACTGTATACGAAGCAGAACTTCACGACCATCTAAAGTATGGGCAACAGCTTCTGCCACTTCTTTTCTCGTCATACTGCCTGCCTGTGCAGGAATAGCTGTCAGTCTGTCACACCAGATGTCATATTCCCTACACAACAAGGCAAGCAGAATTTCATCTTTCGTTTCAAAATAGGTATAGACGGACGGACGGGTACAACTGATACGGGTACTGATTTCTTTGATATTCACTCCACAGAATCCCTGTTCCCTGTAAATCATTTCACAAGCGTCAATGATTTCCTTTTTCCGTTCTTCCTTATGTTCCTCAGAAACTTTAGGCATACCTCTACCGTTACTGAAAACTTATAAAAAGTGATAAAACAACTTTTATGTTTCATTCCTTATTCACCGTGTCCATTTTCGATAAAAAATCTACTCATGTTTGCTATGACACTCCAAAGGCGTAAATTCCCCACTAACATATGGGTACATATTAACACTTGTTCTGTCTATATCGTTAATTCATAATAGCTCATCAGATTGACACTTGCCTGATAATCTCTGTCAACAGTGTTTCCGCAGTTAT
>CACYBZ010000438.1 GCA_902772795.1 uncultured Ruminococcus sp.
AAACGATGGTAGCTTTGGCAAAATCGGATACGATGAAACAGGAATTTTCTCAATATAGGTATATTTGTCCATATTTTGAGTAGCAGTCATTATCATGAAAAAAATTGTCAGAAAGCTGTTGTTTGTCGGAATCATAGGACTTACCGTTCTGCTGACATCTTGCCGTCCAAAATATGCGGATAACAGTGAAATAAACAAGTATGCTACAAATCTGGTAAAAGGCGAAAACATTGAATGTGTGGGAGAAACCGAAAAACATAAATTTCATTTTCAGTCCAAAGACAGAGAACTGGCTTTCGACGTTTGGTCATCTGCGGGTACAATCAACATAGATGGAGCAAATTTCGGCTATACGGGAGATTACCATATGCATAACAATTATCGGGAAAATGTCAATCTGTATTATGAAAAAAGAGTGTACGATCTTCTGGCACATTATGGATTTACAGATTACCGAAAATCTGAAAACTATTATTCTGTACAACATCTGGAATTCAGCCTGCCTGAAGTAATGAACGAAAAACAAAAGAACAACTTCGATGAATTTCTGGCAGAACTCAAAAAAATTGTTCTCGAAGAAAGAGAAAAACATACAGAAGACATTTATGATGAATATACAACAATGTACACTGTCGAAGTCTGGTATAAAACACCGCAAGGCGACTATCTGCGAACACTGGGTTTAAATGCCAGTGATTACTGTACAGATATTCTTCCTGATGATACCGTTTACAAACTGGAAAACATTGAGAAATCGAACATGGTTGTACAGAATATCCTTCCTCCATTACGAAATGGTGTATTGATAGAAACAACATAAATACTGACTATAATCCTTTGTACCATAACTCACCCAAAGTGTTACAAAGAATTTTTTTGACGCCGTTGTTATAGAAATTAACCAGATTTTTTTATAATGCGTTGACGAATACAGGAATATGCTATATAATGACACTGGAAAGATTTTATGGATATTTTGTACCGGAAAAACACAGATATTTTTTTATTATATTACCTGTTCTTATTTACCGGTAATCAAAACAGTAGCTTATCATAAAAAGGCAATCCAAATACGACTTTATGGTTACTCTCAAAATAATATTATTCCACATTAATAGTGTATTAAGTCCCTAAAAGTAAGGAGCGATGATTTGTGTCAGAATTTTTTACAAACTTCAGTAAAACTATGCATTCCCGAAAAGCCAACGGCGATGTTGTCGTAATTGTGATTATTCTTATTATTGTTGCCGCTTTAGGTATGGCATCAGCCGTTTTTGTACCCGCTTTTTTACGTGATGAGAACAGTAACGGTAATATCACAACTAACAGTACCGAGAAAACCGAAAACGATGAGAACGAAGAGGAAAAAAATAACGAGAACAATAAACAAGACAACGCACTCGATAACGATGAAAAGAAAAAAAATAATGAAGAATGTATCAGAAAAGCATATTCTGATGCTACTACGATAACTTTGGCAATCAAAGAATGTCAGGCAGATATTGCTGCTAAAAATGACGAAACCTATGACGGAACAGTTCATCAAAATGTAGATGCTGTATTTCCCGAATCATTCAGAGTATCAGAAGATGAAGCGGATTTTTCGCCGAGAGCCATCTATATTCCCAGAGCATCAACAGAACCTGAGAAGTTGAATCTCCTACATATTGCTGCTGCGAAAAAAATCTTCAATGCTTTCGAAAATTCTTTTAAAATTGATGGCATTCAGTATAAACTATACTGGGATAGTTTTCAACATCAATGTATCTACCTTGGCGACAGAGGAAACGGCAGTTTTTGTGATGTTGACGGTAATGAACTAAAAGTTTCCGATGACGATATTGCTCAGGTTCGTTATCTTTCTCTATCCCCTATCTGTTCCATACAGTATTTGTCGGGAAACAGCAATAACCGTATTTGCTACTATGGCTATGAGGGTACACCGTTTTTTGCTGACGGTCTGACATTGTCAATAAAAAATTGTCTGGCAGATATTGCCTCCCATGATACAAAAGATTATGGCGGTCAGACAATAGACGGTGTAGTTATTCCGTCAGCGATTAAAGACAAAGATAAAATCACTCTTGCTCACATTATGAAAGTAAAAGGATTTGGCGGAGCATTGAACTCCATTGAAAAAAACAAAGTAAGTTATAAAATATATTGGTCAAAAAATGATAGTCGGTGCGTCTACATTGGCGATGATGGCGGAGATTTTATTCGCTTAGACGGCACAAAAGTGGCTGAAAGTGATAAAAATACTTACCTTGAACTGACTATCAATACCATTGTCACTTCTTTAGCCTCTGCTTAACGCCTCCATGCGGTTATTTTATTCAGAATGACAAATACTACAATATCTCTGCTGTTTTCATTCAGCTTTTAACCATATCTTCAGCCATAAAATAATAAATAGCTTTACAGATGAAAGCAATTTATACCAAAAAGACACATCACTGCTCTATTTGCCTGTGATGTGTCTTTTTTACTTTCTGAAAATTATTTTCTGTAATCATTTTTTACTGGCTAAACAATATAAGATTTAAAGATAACATACTAGCTCTCAAAGATATCCGTGAACCCCACACCGATAAACGTTCCCAAAGTCAGACACACCGAAGCAGGAACAGACGAAAAATTCAAAGCAACCGCTGTACCATCATGAACCAGGGTAACACGTATATTTTCCTGTAATTTATGAGAAAGTGTCCGACTCAGATATTCGGCATAATTATCACCAAGTAAATTCAGTTTAGCGTACCCACCACGGTTCTTGTCAAGAACTCCGCCATGCGTATAGCTGGCAATAGCCATAATAATCTGATTGTCAACATATCCTATGGCTCTTGCTTTATCATAAGCATCACATAACGTATCGGTTATATAACAATGCAATAATTTTGCCTGATTTTTTTGTTCATGTATATCAGAAATATTCCATTCCATATACTTGGAAGGTACAGACAACAAATTTTCTATACGGACAATTTTCCCGTTTTGTCGCTCCACAATACTTCTTTTTATATTTGTCTGCCCGAAATCAGCCAACACAAACACACCGTCATGATGTAAAAACTGCGTTGCACAACCACTTATTCCTGAATAAACAGAGTTTTCTCCCATAATCAGTTGATAGCTGCCTTGACAATATATCTGAGCTTCGCTGACAAGTATTTTTCCGAAAATCCCTTCTGTAAGACCACCGACCAAAATAACCGTCTGAATATTCTTCCAATACTCCCAGTGTTCATCGTTCCATTCCTGACGAACCATTTTATTTTTGGTAAAGCCCGTTTTCAGTGTAAGCAAAATCAAGGCAAGTCGTCTGCCGAAAAATTTTGCCATTTCTTGGGCACATAACCGAACTTCTGTATTCTGACTTTCTAAAGAATGTAACAACATCGGTATAATTTTCTGCGAGGGTGTATTATCAGAAATACCCAGTCTGTAAAAATTTTCCCGTGCTTTTTCAAGAATTACACCGGCTGAAAAAATCTCTTTTGCTGATTTTCCCTCTACTGTATCATCAATTCCCCTGACCGGAAGTTCAGCAATAATTGTTTTATTGACGGAACAACTACTAGTAATATAATTTCCATACGTTGTGTCTTTGACAATAAAAGGATTTTTCACAGACTATCCCCCCACTTCCAGAAAATCGACCTTATTGTTTCTGTTCTGCTCTTCACATTTTACTGCATCAGGGCAACAAACGCAAAAAGAATATCGACAGACCAAAACACATAGTAAATGATATCAGATTATTCCTTAACCGTTTTACTGCTACTCAAAATATAGACAAATATACCCATATTGAGAAAATTCCTGTTTCATCGTATCCGATTTTGCCAAAGCTACCATCGTT
>CACYBZ010000439.1 GCA_902772795.1 uncultured Ruminococcus sp.
AATTCGGACTTAGTGAAGAGGACTGTATCTATATCGACCATGAAAACAAGCGTGAATACTGTCAGGCAAGCCAGAAAAACTTTACTATTGACTTTACTATCAGCTACGACTTTAACTATTCCGATGAATATTTCATCACACAGTCATTGAATACCGACAGTATTGCGAAAATCTTTGAAACTCCCAATACCCAGAATGCCAGATTCACAGTAACCCCTCTCGGCATTTATCTTGAAGGCGACAATGCTGACAACGATTCCTTTAAATCTATCGACAAGGATTCCAGAATCACACTCAACGATAATACGGTTTACTATCTTTACCCCTATGAGGGATATCATGAGGGACTTTCTCTGAATTATTCTACGGTACCCGGCGGTTCTGTCTATCATCAGACCAACGTGATAGATACCCGTGAAGTCAAATCTATCGTCATCAACGGTGATACCATCTATCAGAAATAATCGTTGTCCGTCACAATCCCCTGTCCATCAGTTCATCGGGTTTTCGTAAACCGAACGATGAATTGATGGATACCAGAGAATACAACTCCATCAAAACAACAATCCATATTCACAGAAATAAAATCAAAAGAGATGTCATGTATATGAATAACCATCAGACAAATAACAATAAAAAAACAACATTCCACAAAAAACTGTTAGTCACTGTCGTATCAGCAGCGATTCTGGTCGGCGGTACAGTCGGTGTATTTGCTACAGGCAATGTACGTTCTGTGTTCGGAAAATATTTCAAAAGCAACAGTGAAATGAATGACCTGCATCTGTCGGACGGAGGCAATGTGGAGATTACCACCAATGATGATACACTTGATGTCAGATTCCTCGGTGTCATCAATGACGGAGAAACGGCATTTTCTGCAATAGAGGTCAGCAAAAAAGACGGCAGTCCGATAATTGATGAAGATTTTTATGTCAATTCCAATTTAAGTATGATGACGGCAAACAGCTTTACCTTTTCGTATAACAACGGCGAAGCATCACAGACGGCAAAGGCAATGTCAAGAAGTCGCTGTACACTTTCCGAAGATAACAAAACCCTGAACATTTTCAGCGACTTTACAAGGTCTGCTGTCGGGGAATATGATTTAACCGATTTAAGAGTAACCTATGATAATAATGTCGTTTTCGGCTACAAACTGGACAAGATACTTTACTCTGAGGATTTACCCGTCGTACAGACCAACGATGAAGAATGGTCATCACAGGAAGCTTCTGACAGGTATGAAAAACAACTCAGAGAAACCGAAAAACTGCGTAAGGAAAACGGACTGACAGAAGAAGAATGTATCTGGACAGCACATGAAGGTAAAAACGTATACGCTAAGGGAGAATACAGAAATTTTGATATTTCCTTTACGGTCAGCTTTGATTTCGGTCAGAAAACAGCAAAATTTATCGAACGTGAAATCAATACGGAAAACTCCTCCCATGTCGTCAATGCGTATGCACGAAATACACAGATAACCATTTCTCCTCTGGGAATTTATCTCAAGGGTGAGTGTGACAGCAAGAACATATCCCAAAACCAAAACAGTTGTTTTACCCTTCCCGATTTCGATGGCAGTTCCAAAGTCGTGCTGAATGACGGTACAGTCTATTATATTCTCATCAACGAGGGCGGTGAACACAGAACCGATGACAACGGTATCTATTATGAAACAGTTCACCTTGACTACTCCCCTCATTCCGCTATCCCTCTTGACCGTGGCAATGAACGTATATTTGTTGACCTTGACAAAATCCAGACCGTCATTATCAACGGTGATACCATCTATCAGAAATAATCGTTTCTGAAAACAATAACCCGTTCTGAAATTCAGGACGGGTTTGTTTTATCTGCTCATCTGAACAGCAAAAACCATCTTGTTTCCTGTTCTGGAAACCCAAAGACTCTACTATAAAAAATCTCCTTGTCTTGTGTAAATTATCGGGACAAAACAAACATGAAAAATCATCTCTTAAAAACATCGGACTTTTAATTATTTTGTTCATTTTCTGCAAACAAGAATAACTTCCATGTTGATTCTTAACGTCACGGAATTTCGTCGTTCTTTTGCGGATAATGTTTTGTCAAGGATTATTTCTGACCAATTCCTTTAAATTTTTCACGCAGTCGCCACGGAAAAATATGTTGTACTATTTACTTTCCTTTTTAAACATGTTACTATTTGAGAGAAAGTACAGCAGATAAGAAAATACGAATATCTGCTGATGCGGAATATTTGTCGGATGAAAAGGAGAATGGGATTGAAAAAGGTAAAATTTGATATTTCTACTACGCAGATCATCATGCTTAGTTTTCTGCTAGCGGTATTCGTGGGAAGTTTACTGCTTTCATTGCCGATAAGTACAGCCGACGGAAAGCCAATACCATACATAGACGCTCTTTTTACTGCGACAACATCAATATGTGTAACGGGACTGGTCACACTTCCTACATTCAGTACATGGAGTGTTTTCGGTCAGATTATCATTCTGATAATGATACAGATAGGCGGTCTGGGGATAGTCGCTATCATGTCAGGAATTCTTATCAGCTTTAACCGCAGATTCGGACTGAAAGACAGGATACTGATTCAAGATGCATTTAACCTGAATTCTTTATCCGGAATCGTCAGATTTCTGAAAAAAGTACTGGCAGGTACATTTATTGTTGAAGGTTCGGGAGCATTGTTATATATGACAGTGTTTATACCCGAATACGGCTGGAAAGGCATATGGATATCGGTATTCAATGCCGTTTCGGCGTTTTGCAATGCGGGTATAGATATCATGTCAGCAGACAGTTTATGTCCGTATGTATTGAATCCGATGGTCAACTTTGTCACAAGCCTGATGGTTATTCTGGGAGGAATCGGTTATATTGTCTGGTGGGACGTTATAAGAATATCACGGTATTTCCCCGAAAAGAAATTCCGATGTCTTTCTCTGCTGTCGTTGCACAGTAAACTTGCTCTGACAACGACAGCCATATTACTTATTGTCGGAACGGTCGGATTTTTTGCGTTTGAATACCACAACCCACTGACAATGGGAAATCTGTCGTTCCCGGAAAAACTTCAGGTATCCTTTTTTCAGTCGATGACAACAAGAACTGCCGGATTTGCCTCTGTACCGCAACAGGATCTGACAAATACATCAGCCGTATTTTCGCTGTTTCTGATGTTCATCGGAGGTTCTCCTGTGGGAACTGCCGGCGGAGTAAAAACAGTAACAATGGCTGTTCTGTTGTTTTCTGCATTGTCCGCTATCCAGAACAAACAGGAACTTTCTTTATTCAGAAGAAGAATATCCAGACCTGCAATAAGCAAAGCGGTGGCTGTTGTTACCGTTTCGTTTATGATCATGTTTATCTCCACGATATTACTTTCTGCTGTTACCGATGCCGATATTATGGATATCGCCTATGAAACGGTAAGTGCTACGGCAACTGTCGGACTGACAAGAAATCTTACACCGACACTGAATATCTGGGGGAAAATCATCATCATTGTCACCATGTATCTTGGCAGAGTAGGCCCTATTTCCCTGCTCATAGCCTTTAATACAAAGAAAAATAAAAACAATATCATAAAAGATCCTGTGGAGGAAATCAGTATCGGATAATTTATCTGAAAAATAAGGAGGAAAACAAAGTGGCGAACAGTAAAACATACGCTGTGTTCGGACTGGGAAGACATGGTCGTG
>CACYBZ010000440.1 GCA_902772795.1 uncultured Ruminococcus sp.
ATACGGTGGTCTTTAAAGCCTAATGCCTTTAATGTGCCTATCTGTGTTTTTTCGTTAGCGACAAGGCGGTGCATAGTCGATACCATTGTCAGAACGGCTATCAGCAAAAACAATGTCGGCAATACAGAACCCATTGTTTTTCCCTCACTGACTTCACCTTGTGACTCGGAATAAGAAATATTTTCGTTTTTGGTTAAAATCAGGAGGGTACGGTCAAGCACGTTTTCAACTTCTTCGGTAAATTCTGATTTTGACAATGAGGAAATCACATTGATTTGATGCCATACATTCTGATAAGTTTCGTCTGCAATTTTTTCCGCTGTTTCTTTGACAATACTGTCACGCATTGTTTTTGGAATATCCGCAGAGATATTTTTTTCCGCTTCATCTTTTGCCATATTGTCTATGGACTGTCGCAGGGCTTTCGGCGTGATGTACGCATAACCATACAGCTTGAAATCAGGCATTAGCTGACTTGCGTCACGCACACATATCATATATTCTCCCGACTTAATCAGTCCTTTGACTTTTCCCTTTATTGTGAGCTTGTCATAAGTCAGTGTCATTTCATCGCCTGTATGAACATTGTTGCTTTCGGCATATTTATCCGAAAGCCATATACCGTCCTTACTGTTTTCGTCATAGGGTTCACCGTCTGTCACGACAAATCCCGAAACTTTCGGATTTTCGGTAACGGTAAGTCCGACCATATTTTCTGTACCTTTTACATCAGCATTGACAGAAATATATCTTGATGTTCTGTCAACACCCTTGATACTGCTGATTTTTTCAGCGTCCTTTTTGCTGAAACTGTCTTTCGCTGTAATACGGTAATCCGCAAAATCAGTTTCCTGAAAAAAGGCTTTTGTATCTTTTTCCAGACTTAACCATTCCATATTGAACCCCAGAAACATTCCTGTTCCTATGGCTATCATAATTATCATAGAAAAAAACTGTGCCTTATAGCGGATAACGGTTCTTAACATTTTACGAAAAAGCATTACCAATCCACCTCTTGTACATTCAACGGATTTTTCTGTTCTTCCGGAGATTTGATTTTGCCGTTTCTCACACGGATAATCACATCAGCCATTTTTGCGATATTCTGATTGTGGGTAACGATAATAATGGTCTTTCCGTATTCGTGTGACATATCCAGCAATAATTTCAGTATCATAACACCCGTATCGCTGTCCAATGCTCCTGTGGGTTCATCGCAAAGCAGAATTTTCGGATTTTTACAGACAGCTCTTGCAATGGATACCCTCTGTTGTTCACCGCCCGAAAGTTCTGACGGAAAATTGTGAAGATGGTCAAGCAAACCGACTTTTTCTATCATTTCTTCAGGGTCAAAGGCATTTCGGGAAATATCTTTAACCAAAGCCACATTTTCCTTTACAGTAAGTGTGGGAATAAGATTATACGACTGAAACACAAACCCGACCTTTTCCGCACGGTATTCAGCAAGTTCGTTACCTGAAAGCGTGGAGATGTCTTTTCCGTCTACGGTAATCGTACCGCTTGTGGGACTGTCCAGACCACCAAGCAGATTTAACAATGTACTTTTTCCCGCACCGCTTGCTCCCAGTATTACCACAAACTTTCCCTCATCAATCGAAAGACTGATATTATCCAGTGCCTTTTGCCTATGGTCACCGCTTTGATAGATTTTACTCACACCTTTAAATTCAACGACAGACATAAGATTGTTCCTCCCTACTCAAGTTAGTTTAAACTAATGCAATGATACCCCTTTTCAGAAACTTTGTCAAGTAACAAAAGAAAACGGTTTATTTTCTGTAAAAAACAGACAAATATAAATTAGTCATTACTAACTATATTTATAGAAAACATAAAATTTCTTTGCTGTGCTTGACAAATGGCAAAATTTGATTTACAATTTCCGATAGTTAGCAATAACTAACACAAAACAAAAACAAATAACCTTCGACTATCAGCCGAAAGTTATCTGTATAAACAACAAAATTGCTAACTGTGCGGTTGAAAGCCAAAAAGTTACTGTCAAAATTTGCTTACACAAATTTTGTTTGGAATTTTTTGAAGTTTAAGGGCTTC
>CACYBZ010000441.1 GCA_902772795.1 uncultured Ruminococcus sp.
TGAACGCATCATCAGTGCCATCTGATGGAAAAAGACAAGCATTTTTCTCTTGTTAATCTTTATCGTATGAACATCTTTTGC
Organism: uncultured Ruminococcus sp.; assembly: GCA_902772795.1. Lineage (GTDB taxonomy): Bacteria > Bacillota > Clostridia > Oscillospirales > Acutalibacteraceae > CAG-964. The sequence goes on from CACYBZ010000441.1 coordinate 82, forward strand.
CACACCAATTTCCATATCCCATATGGATTTTTCTTCCGTGTTCTTACTGTTCGGTTTGACTTCGATTACTGACAAAGGGTTCAGATTTCTGGCACGCAGATTTTTTCTGACTTCTTCGGGATTATCAGCAATCATTTCATTCTTATATTTTCTGTTTTTCTCATTAACCGCAACGTAGGTATACTTAGGCATAACGGCTTACCTCCTGTTCTTCAAGTAAGCGGCTGCTCCGCCTAAATTCTGTACATTTCGTCTGGGCATACCCCCGCCACTGCTTGGTGCCATACCACCCATCGGTGCATTACCACCGCCGGGAACACCTGGCTGTGACGGCTTTGACGTATCTTCAAACGCTTCATTTCTACCAACATCAAAGCTGTATTCATATGCTGTTTCAGGAGAGATAATACCACAAGCCAGCAAATTGTCAATAGACATTTTTCTGGTAATCATACCTGCTCCCTGATTGAGTTCAATCGTCTGTTCAATCTGAGGAATCTTGTTTTCACGGATAAGGTTCGCAATAGCAGAGTTGACGAACATTATCTCAAACATACCAATTCTTCCCTTTCTGTCACACCTGGGCAACAGTCTCTGCGAAACAACCGCTTTCAGTGTCGTGGACAACTGGCTCAATGCCTGTTTCTGTCTTTCTACAGGATACATATCAATCAGACGGTCGATTGTCTTCGCCGCACTTTCGGTATGCAGAGTAGAAAAAACAAGGTGTCCTGTTTCTGCCGCACGCAACGCAATTTCCATGGACTCCAGGTCACGAATTTCACCCATGAGAATAATGTCAGGGTCTTCACGCAACGCTGATTTCAGTGCTGAAGAATAGCTTTCACTATCTTCGCCCATCTCACGCTGATTGATAATACACTTGTTCGGTGTGTGCATATACTCAACAGGGTCTTCCAAAGTAATAATGTGTTTGCTTCTGGTTTTATTGAGTTCATTAATAATGGCAGCCAAAGTTGTTGATTTACCACTACCTGTCGGTCCTGTTACCAGTACCAGTCCTTCCTGAAGGAGCAATATTTTGCCCAGTGATTCGGGCAGGCTAAGGCTTGTCATTTCGGGCGGTTTTTCTTTGATGATACGCATTACCAGCGACGACCCGTGTCTTTGCCGGAATGCGTTGACTCTGAATCTCGCACAACCCTCCAACGCATAGGAACAGTCATAGTCACCTGTGGACAAAAAGTCGGAAAGTCCGTCAGGCGGCAACACCTGTGCAATATAACCGATGACCGTTTCATCATCAAGCGGCGGCATATTATTGAAATAGGTTACTTCACCGTGTACACGATAAGCCGGTACATTGTAACTTGACAAATGAATATCTGAGGCATTGTTAGCAACAGCAAATCTGACCATCTCTTCAAATTCCAAACCGTAACACCTTCCTTTCTGAATGATAATTAATCTTCCTGATATACTTCCGCAACCGTATCAAAGTACGTTTCAAAGGTAATAATTCCCTCGACCAAAAGTCGTCTCAGATTTTCCTTCATAGAAATCATACCTTCCTGTATTGCGATTTCATTAATCTGTTCGGTTGTTTTATCTTCGTGAATAGCGTGTTTAATCTTATTGTCAACAATCATAATTTCATGTACAGCGGTACGGCCTTTGTTTCCCATACCGTTACACTTCGGACAACCACCCTGCTTTGCATCATAAATGGTGATATCGCTGTCAAGAGGCATACCCAGAATACCCAGCTCTGCCTCGGTTGCCTTATGGGGTACTCTGCAATAAGGACAAACCTTACGTACCAGTTTCTGAGCAATAACCCCCAGCAATGAGGACGAAACCATGAACTTTTCAACGCCCATATCTATCAGACGGACAACGGAACTTGCCGCATTGTAGGTATGGATAGTGGAAAGTACCAAGTGACCCGTAATAGCCGCAGATGCTGCGATTTCTGCTGTTTCCTTATCACGAATCTCTCCGACCATGATAACATCAGGGTCCTGACGCAAGATGGAACGCAGAACACTGGCAAATGTCAGTCCTGCTTTTTCGTTGATATTGACCTGTGTGATACCTTTGATAACCATTTCGACGGGGTTCTCAACAGTGATGATATTGGTTTCGGGGGTGTTGAGCTGAGAAAGACCCGTATAAAGTGTTGTGGATTTACCTGAACCTGTTGCCCCCGAAAGCAGGATAATACCACGGTTACTGTGAAGGAGTGTTTCAAACTTCGCCCTGTTCTCGTCCAGGAAACCGATACCGGAAAGTTCCAGTTTCATACCCAGAGCGGTAGTAATTCTGATAACGATTTTCTCACCAAATACACCCGGCAAGTCAGATACACGCATGTCTATTTTGGTATTTTTGACACTGTAATGAAGACGACCGTCCTGAGGAATTCGTTTTTCCGCAATATTCATGCCTGAGATGAACTTGATACGGCTGATAATTGACGGAGCAAGCTGTCGGGAAACTGTAGTATACTCTCTCAATTTTCCGTCAATACGAAAACGGATTCTCATATTTTCTTCCTGCGGTTCAATATGAAGATCCGACGCTTTCATAGCAACGGCATCTTCAAACATCTTGTTGACCAGCTTGATAATCGGCTGGTCTTCTATATTTTCTTCTTCTTTGATATTTTCTTCGCTGGCGACCATCTGCTGTTTGATGAATTCCTGTGCTTCATCATACATTTTTGCCTGCTGGTCGGACTGGTACATAACGTCCTGTTGTTCTTTAATCTGGGAAGGTGTGGCAACAACTGTCTTGACACGGCGTTTGATATTATTGCTGACTACCGAAATCATACGGTAATCCATCGGATTAGACGTAGCAACAATCAGCCTGCCATTTTCCTCTGCAACAGGAACGATTCCATAATCTTCTACCAGATTCTGCGGAATCACATCATACAGACTTTCGTCAATTTCCAGTTCTTTAATATCAATAAACGCCAGACGCATTCTTTCCGCAAGAGTTGCATAAATATCTCTTTCACTGACAATATTTTCTTTGATGAGTGCGTCCTCCATCGTAATATCTTCGTCCTGATATTTCTGCTGAAGTACCTTGACATTATCCTCCGAAACCATGCCTTTCGCTACAAGAATATTCAGAATATTGAAAGTTGAGTTTTTCATCTCTGCAATCTCCTATCTTGCCAATAAACTCATGTACAAACCGATAAGATATACTATCGGTGCGTGAAGTACCAGTGTAGCAAAAACACCGATACAAATTGATGGTCCAAACGGAATATATTGTCCCGCTTCTTTTCTTCTTATCGCACTAATCAGCAATGTCAACACAATGACGACAAAAGCAGTAATCACCGAAACAAACAACGCTGTCAGAATATTCGGAAAACCTGTGGCAAACCCCAGTGCCGCAAATAATTTGACATCTCCAAAGCCCATTCCTTCTTTTTTGGCAACCAACATAGTGATAAAGTTTACCGCAATAATCAGTAGTCCCACACCGACTGCTGATACCAACGGTGACCACCATGTCTGAATAAAATACTGCTTGTTGAAAAAATCATAATAAGCGAACAGCAATGAAAGCACCGCTGAAGCAACTGCCAGTTCATCAGGAATGATACAATACTTTCCGTCAGAAAGTATAACCATAATAATCACAAATGTCAACAGCATAAGCAACAAAGTATAGAAACTCATACCAAAAAACAGATATATCATGGCAAAAGCGATTCCCGAAACAACCGTTCCGACAATCAACAATGATTTTCCCTGAAATCTTGTCTGTGTCAATAACTCAGCCGATGGTTCCTCATCGTAATCGCAAAGCCATCGGGCAGGAACCCTGTTCATGACATATACGCTTACCACGAATCCCACCGCACCGAGTACTGCTGACAGTAACAATATTATAACATTAAATACATCGAATGCAATAGCAAAATTCATCATTGTAAGGATTATTTGCCTGTTGTGGGAGCTTCTGTCGCAATTTCCACAACAGAACTGGTATCATAATAATAAAGTGTCATAGCAATATTCACATCACCCTTATTCTTGTCTGTCTGTGAAGGAGCAAAATTGACGCTGTTAACATTGTAACAACCTTTGGACTGTGTTTCCACATATTTCAGGATATCCAGCGTTTTTTCATAAGTGTCGGTAAACGCCAGAGCAATATTGACTGTATACACTTTATAACCGCCTGACGAAACTCTTCCCATCGTATCTTCCTCAGGTTCAGCAATGGAATATGTTTTCAGTTTGATGTTTCTGGACTTGAGTTCCTGTTCCAACTCTTTTGAACAGGTTTTCAGGTCGATAAACATTTCCGCCTGTCTTTTGTCATATTCCTGTGTATTCTTTTCAATTTCTGCCTCAATGACTTTCTCCTGATTCATGGCATTGTCATATTTGACAATCAGTGCTACATTGTCCTGATGTTCCTGAATCATAGTTGGTGCGTTTTCGATTAACGACCTTCCGATAAATATCCAGTACAGTATCGCAACAACTAACGTTACAACAAAGATGTACACGAACTTCGGCATTTTACTTAAATCTAAATCCATTTATCTTTTCCTCCCCACATGTTTATTTCTTCTTCGTCGCACTTTCAGTAGCTGCTTCTACCGATATTGACTGACCTGTTACCATAGTATCATAACGTTCTTGTTCTTTTTCATCGTCGATGACATTATAGAGTTGCAGTGAGAAAGAATATCCGTTACTCGTTGTACCTTCTTTATTACTGCCCGAACTTTCGTCTGAAAGATTTAATGTATTGGCAACTTCAAAGAATCCGTCTTTTACAATAGCTTCCTGTAATTTCAGTACTTCGTCGAAAGTAGCCAACGTACCTGAAACAGGAACGGAAATCTTCATGTCGCTGTCGGTATATCCGGAGATAACCATGCTGTATCCTGCAAAATTCTTGACTTTATCCACAAACTGCTTCTTTGTCTGTTCAAATGTTTCATTCATCATCAGCGGTGACTTCGGCAATTTTGCCTTATCTCCCACCTGATTTTTCAACTTCGTCTGGATATCTTCCTGACGTTTAAGCATATTGGCAGCTTTCACATATTTTTCTTCCTGAAACTTTTTCTCATCCATAGACTGCTGAATTTTCAGAAACGCATAATAAGCTCCCGAAACCACTACTGCTGCCGCTATAATAATAGAAACACCAAGACTGACCTGTTTACCGATATTCAATGATTTTTCTTTCAGTGGCTGTAAACCTACCATCAGGTTATTTTTATATTTGTCACCACTGTTCATCAGGTTGTTGTACAGAATGAAACTTCCTGTTTTAAAGTTAGCGTCACGGGCATCGATGTCCAGTTCAGGAACAGCCATTTTGGTATTGAACTGGTCAGAAATCAGGTCAACGTCCAGAGAGAGTCCCATTTTCTTGATGGTATTGGTAACACGGGGGAAGAAACCAACCATATCACTCAGAACAACCTGGTCAATATTCAGTTCCAGACTCATGGCAACCAGACTGATATTATGAATAACGTCTGACATCAGATCTTCACGCAGATTACTCAGTCGCTGTATTGCTTCCGGTGTCTGTGCCGCATACTCCAGGTCAAATCCGTTTTGTTTGATGTAATCAATCGCAGCTCCCGGAGAAAGCTGTCTGTCCTGAGCAAGAATATCTACAGCTTCTATAATCGGAGAATGGTAAGTATGACAATATAACGGCAAAGTATCTTTTACAATAACAACACGCAGACCAGAATAGTCAATGGACATATAACAAACCGTTTTATTGAAAGAATATACAATTTCCCTTGCAATTTTCAGCAGGGGAATATCTGCCGGTGTGATTTTCACCAGTGTAAGACCCATTTCTGAAAAACGCTTTGCCAGTTCTGTAGATAACGCTTTCGGAATACCAAAAGTTTTCGATGTCATTTCAGGAATTTCCTTGGCCGGCGTTCCATAAGTTGTCGTGATAATTGAGAACTGTTTTACTTCGTCCTGTAAGACTTCCTTCAAATTTTCTACGGCAATATTATCCAGCATTTTTTTCTTGCATCTGACGTGCTGGAATTCTGCCGATACAAGGTCAAATTCTTCTACAAGGAGAATAACCTCTTTAACTTCCGGTCGTTTCATCTCTCTCAGACCGTCGTTTACCATTGTTGCAAAAGCCTTCGGAATTTCCCATACCGTTTCCTTACCGTCCATGTACTGTTTGTCTAACGGCTTTACATAGGGAGCAGTAAAACGGTAAGACAGGTCAACAGTCGTTTCTTTCTTCTGGTCTTTTGCCTGAAGAATCGGTTCACAGCAGGTCAAAGTCAAATACTCTTTTGTAACCTGAACAATAACTGTTTTCAAAAACAAACACCACCCATTGAATAATTTTATATTATCAGCTAAAGTCTAATCAACTTTAACAAACAAAGCGATTTTATTTTGTTATTTTCACCATGATTAGTTATTTTCTGAAAATAAAATATAACTATTTTGCCAGTTTACTCATTATAACATATATTTTAGTAAAATGCAATTTTTTTTCAAAAAAAATAGTAAGACCCGCACCCAAAAGCGAACCTTACCATTGTCAATTCATCATGAAAAACACGGCAATCCCATTCTTCAAAAATCTTATAACATATATACTTTTAAAGAACCGTTAGCCACCATTTTACCATCTTTTTCTATTGCGATGGCAACGTATCTTGAACCGAAAGACATGCCAACAGTATCCGTTATTTTTTCTCCCTGAATACTCTGATAAAATGACGTTCCACCTTTCTCAACACTGCCAATGAAAACACAACGCTCTTTCAGAGTATCCCAGTACGGAATATAATCCACACCATTACAATAGTGTTTCTGTAAAGCTGTATCCAGTGCTTTGACACTGATAACATGAGCCATGGTAATCAAATGACTTTCTGAGATGGCACTGGGGATTCTCATACCGTCAAGCATTGTTGCTCCGTCATATACTTCGTCAACTTTTGTGACAATGAAGCTCTGACATTCTTTTACCGCCAACTCTATGGTCTGTGCATCGGAAACTGCTGCATTTCTTGATGCCGCATTAACCAGATTATTGACAATCGGAATGGCTATTGCTGCTAATATTGCCAGTATAGCAATAACAACTACCAATTCCACTAAAGTAAAACCTTTTTTGCTTTTCTTAGGAATTACAGTCGCCAATTTAAAAAATCTCCTTAAAAATTCTCACTTTCCTCAAGAACACCTCATCGGGCATTTTTGGGAGTAACTTCCCTTTCGACAGCGTGGTATCAGTCAAGTGGCAGTCTGACGAATATACCGATAGCTTTCCTTTCCGAAAAGGGAAGTCAACCCAAAAACGATAATCCAAATCGTTTTGAAAGCCGAACATCAAACAATCGCCCGACTCCCAAAACGATTTTAACACTAGAATACCGATTCTAAAGAACAAATGTGATGAACAAACTCAACACACTGTACAAACAAATTACCACAAATCAGGTAGTAGTAGATTTCTTGCTCAGAGTAACGATAGTTGCTGAGCTTGTTGCTGTCAAAGCTGTTTCTCCTGTTACTGCGGCGCCGGTATCAAGACGTTTTTTAGAAGCGTCAACAAAGTAAACTTTCTGCTCTGCA